>NZ_JBQLIC010000004.1:0-287081 GCF_056034385.1 Marinococcus sp. LNHM3E3-2.2 | reverse complement strand
TGCTGTGGCATCCGAAATGCCCTAAAAATGTGTTGCTTTTGATTGGGGCTCTGGCTTGTCTTTCCTTTTCAAAGAACGATCTGCCGCTCAAAAAAGCAGCTTAAACAATTTAACATGGTGCTCTTAAACTGTCAATACCTTTTAAAGTGACACATAAATTATAACCTTTGATCAACTAAATGTCAATGGAAATAATGGTGGGCCTGAGTGGACTTGAACCACCGACCTCACGCTTATCAGGCGTGCGCTCTGACCAACTGAGCTACAGGCCCACAGGCACAAAAAAATAACTTAAAGCAATTAATTTTTTTGTAATAATGGAGCGGGTGATGGGAATCGAACCCACGACATCAGCTTGGAAGGCTGAGGTTTTACCACTAAACTACACCCGCAAATACATGGTCGGGAAGACAGGATTCGAACCTGCGACCCCTTGGTCCCAAACCAAGTGCTCTACCAAGCTGAGCTACTTCCCGCAGATGCTGCTGAAAAAATAAGTAAATGGTGCGCCCGAGAGGACTTGAACCCCTGGCCTTCTGATCCGTAGTCAGACGCTCTATCCAACTGAGCTACGGGCGCATATTATGGTGCGGTCGAGAGGACTTGAACCTCCACGGGATAAACTCCCACTAGGCCCTCAACCTAGCGCGTCTGCCGATTCCGCCACGACCGCATACACCGATAATTATATAATGGTGCGGGTGAAGGGACTTGAACCCCCACGTCACAAGGACACTAGATCCTAAATCTAGCGCGTCTGCCGATTCCGCCACACCCGCGTGTTGTTGGCTGGGCCAGCTGGATTCGAACCAGCGCATCACGGGACCAAAACCCGATGCCTTACCGCTTGGCTATGGCCCAATATATTGGGTAAAAAAATGGCGGGCCTGACGGGATTTGAACCCGCGATCTCCTGCGTGACAGGCAGGCATGTTAACCGCTACACCACAGGCCCTCAATTGTATAAAGAAAATGGTGGAGGATGACAGGATCGAACTGCCGACCCCCTGCTTGTAAGGCAGGTGCTCTCCCAGCTGAGCTAATCCTCCATGTTGGTGACCCGTACGGGATTCGAACCCGTGTTACCGCCGTGAAAGGGCGGTGTCTTAACCACTTGACCAACGGGCCATAGTAAATGGCGGAGAAGGAGGGATTTGAACCCTCGCGCCGTTTACACGACCTACTCCCTTAGCAGGGGAGTCCCTTCAGCCACTTGGGTACTTCTCCAATGGCTCCGCAGGCAGGATTCGAACCTGCGACCAATCGGTTAACAGCCGATTGCTCTACCACTGAGCTACTGCGGAATGTGAATATTTCTTTTTTGAGACAAAGAAAATTCTACAAGATCTATTATGTAATGTCAATACGCTTTTAAAAGGGAATTTACAGCTTTTTTTGCCGTTTTTTGAAGCGCCCTCTCTCAAGCGACTTTTATAATGTATCACATCGAAAAAACACTGGTCAAGGTTTTTCTATATTTTTTTCAATGTTCCTCTGCAGGCTGCACAGACATATTTTCTTGTATCCAGCTGCCTCGTTCTTTTAAAAGAAATATGACAGCTTTCACAGGCATACTGATAACGCTTTTTCTGTTTTAACCGATATTGTTCTAAAGAACTGCAGTGCATGACGCCTCCTACCTGCTTCAGCAGATCCTGAAATTCCCTGTCCTGATGTTTGTACCCTTTCCCTTCCAAATGTAAATGATAATGGCACAATTCATGTTTTACAATATCAATCACTTCCTGATGACCATAATTGTTCATCGACTTTGGATTCACTTCGATGTTCCCTGTGGAAAGCACATACCTTCCTCCCGTAGTCCGCAGCCTTTGATTAAACGAGACGCGATGTTTAAACACCTTTTGAAATTTTTCCACTGATATTTTCTGCGCCAATGCTGTTAATTCTTCGTCAGTCATTTTTTCCTCCCTAAAAAAACAGAGGGGTTCGTACCCTCTGTTTTTTCATTATCTATTTAGTTTACCATCGTCAATGCTACCCGTCCCCGTTTTTGATCAATATCTTCCACCCACACCGTAACTATCTCTCCTACCGAAACTACCTCCATCGGGTGTTTAATAAAACGGTTGGCGAGCTTTGATATGTGCACGAGGCCGTCTTCTTTAACACCTACATCAATAAAGGCTCCAAAATCCACTACATTGCGGACCGTTCCCTGAAGCTCCATCCCCTTTTCAAGGTCATCAAGAGTCATGATGCCTTTTTTCAGAAGAGGCTTCGAAAACGTATCACGGGGGTCCCGATTCGGTCTTTTTAAATCCTCTATAATATCCTGCAGTGTAGGGACGCCTACTTCAAGAGCTTCAGCAAGCTGGCGCACCTCCTGGTTTTCAAGGACGTCCTTCATTTCTTTTGTGCCGGCCTGTGCTGCTTCAAGGTCCAGGTGACTGAGCAAACGCTCAGCGGTCTGATAACTTTCCGGGTGAATAGCCGTACGGTCGAATGGATTCGAAGACTCTGGCACCCGCAAAAAGCCAGCTGCCTGCTCATACGTTTTCGCTCCCAGTCTCGGTACCTTCTGAAGTTCTTTACGATTTGTAAAGCCTTCAAGCTCTTCTCTTTGCTTAATCACATTGTTTGCCACCGCTTTAGAAAGGCCGGCCACATATTGAAGCAGACTGCTCGAGGCACTGTTCACATCCACCCCAACCTGGTTTACCGCTGTCTCCACGACAAATGTCAGTGACTCATTTAGTCTCGTCTGCGAGACGTCATGCTGATACTGCCCCACCCCAATAGATTTAGGGTCTATCTTCACTAGCTCCGCCAGCGGGTCCTGGAGCCTTCTTGCGATGGAAGCTGCGCTTCGCTCTTCAACCTGAAGATCCGGGAATTCCTCGCGGGCAACCTCCGAAGCAGAATAAACGCTAGCACCAGCTTCGTTTACAATAATATACGAAACGTCTCCTTCCGCTTCCTCGACCATTCCGGCAATAAATTCTTCTGTTTCCCTTGAAGCCGTACCGTTGCCAATAGCTATAACCTGTATATCGTATTTTTCAATTAAAGCAAATACTTCTTTTTTCGCTTCGGTTATTTTATTTCTAGGCGGGACTGGATAGATCACTCCTACTTCAAGCAACCTTCCGTTGCCATCTACGACTGACAGCTTACAGCCGGTGCGGTATGCCGGATCTACGCCAAGTACTGTTTTCCCCTTCATCGGCGGCTGGAGCAGGAGGTTTCGAAGATTTTCGGAGAAGACAGAAATCGCCTGCGTTTCCGCTTCTTCTGTTTTGACTTTTCGAAGCTCCCGCTCGACTGCCGGGCCAATCAACCGTTTGTAGCTGTCCTGGATCGCTTCGTTCAGCTGCGGAACAGCAGACGAACCGAAACGCTTCACCACTTTCTTTTCTATAGTCGAAAGAATTCTGTCTTCCGGTGCCTGGAGGGAAATTTTCAGTATCCCTTCACTTTCTCCGCGGTTCATGGCTAACACTCGGTGCGACGGGGCCTTCGCCAGCGCTTCTTCATGATCGTAGTACATGCTGTAAATACCACGTTCATCCTTACTTTCATCTTTAGCCGCAGACTGAAGTCTGCCCTGCTTGTAGCTGAGATCACGGACACTGTGGCGAATGCCGGCATCGTCGGCAATCTGTTCAGAGATAATATGCCTCGCTCCTTCGAGTGCCGCTGCGGCATCTATCACTCCGGCTTCTTCGTTCACATACGCCCGCGCCTGTTCCTCCGGTAAACCTTCTTTTGGCTGCGACATGAGCCATTCCGCTAACGGCTCAAGCCCTTTCTCTTTCGCCACCGTCGCCTTCGTTCTTCTTTTCTGCTTATAAGGACGATAAAGATCTTCTACTTCCTGAAGCTGTACAGCTCCATTGATAGATTGCCTTAACTCCGGCGTTAATTTTTCCTGTTTATCAATCAGCCGAAGCACTTCTTCCTTTCGCTCGGTCAATTGATTTGCGTAATTCCAGGACTGCTGAACGTCCCGGATCACCATTTCGTCCGAGGCACCGGTCTGCTCTTTACGGTAACGGGCAATGAAAGGAACCGTATTGCCTTCTTCAATCATATGTATAATGTTTGTGACATGCTTTTCCCTTATCTGAAGATCAGAAGCTATTTGGGATGCGACACCGCTTATCTCTTTTTCCATTTGTATTTCCTCCTGTCCAGCGTAACAATCCATTAGAATCTGTACTTATTATATTATAACGTACGTATGCCTATGTAAGGGGCAAATTCATCATAACATCAAAACGTCTGGCCTGTTTTCGCTTATTATATACAAAAAACCCCTCCCATCACCGGCAGTGATGAAAGAGGTTTAACCTAATGCGCCAACCATTAAAGTAACATCATCATTTTCGTTTTCAGCTTTTTCAGCAAGTCTGTTTTTATATTCCTCTACCGAACGCATATACGGCAGGGCGCGTTGGTCTTCAGAGGATACAGTCATGCCGTCCGAGTGAAGAACAAAAGAGATGCCCTTATCGAAAGGAACGTACTCGAGCCGGTATTGAAATTTCCTGCCTGAAAGATAGCCCTTTGTTGGAACCGGCCGAAAAATTTCTTCATTATCCGCACTGATATAGCAGGTAATATTACCGATGCTTCCATAGGTCAATTCCTGCTCCTGATAGCAGACCTTAATGACTGCAAGGACTACTCCCCGTTCAGAAACAAGCGCCCGGTTACAGCGCTCCAGGAGCATGGGGATAGATTCATGTTTATGGGCCCGGATGATATTCATGGCTATCTCTGCGGACTGCCTGGCACCTTCGCCACTCCCCAGCCCGTCCGTCACAGAGCAAAGAAAAAAATCCTCTGTTTCGATAACGAGATAGCTGTCCCCACACACACGGTTGCCCGGCTTTGTCTTTTGAAAGACCGCGGTATTCACTTGTGTATTCGAGATGGACTCCTTCATTACAGGCACTCCGAAGGCTCCACTCTTATAGATTCACGCAGCTTCTGCAGAGCCCTTCGCTGCAGTCTTGAAACGTGCATCTGAGAAATACCCAGCTGCTCTCCCGTTTCTTTTTGGCTTAAGTTTTCAAAATACGTACATCTCAGGATCTCTTTTTCTCTGTCCGTTAAAACCGCAAAAGCTTTTTGGAGCAGCAGCTGCTGATCTGTTTTTTCATATCCTTCTTCATTGGCACCAACAAGATCCAACAGCGTCACGGCACTGCCTTCCTGATCTGCTTCTATGGAACGATCCACAGATAAAGCCTGATAGCTTTTGCCCATTTCCATGGTTTCGAGCACTTCTTCCTCGCTTACCTCGAGGTACTCGGCAATCTCATCTACATACGGAGAACGCTGCAGACGGGTTGTCAGCTCTTCCACGGCCTTTTTAATTCTCGGGCCAAGCTCCTTAATACGGCGGGGAACATGAACGCTCCACGTTTTATCACGGATAAACCGCTTGATTTCCCCTACAATTGTTGGGACTGCAAACGATTCAAAGCTCCTGTTAAAGGAATCGTCAAAACGGCGCAGCGCTGCCAGAAGCCCAATCATACCTACTTGATAAAGGTCGTCATCATGGTCCTGTCCCCGGGAAAATTTTCGTGATAAAGACTGCACAAGCGGTTCATAATGCTGTACAAGCTTAGTCTGAATTTCTTCAGTCGGGTCTTCCTGGAACTGGCGGATCCATTCATAAACTTCTTCACTCGTGCCGTTATTTTTGTTCTTGCGCGTTTGTTTCGGTTGAGACTCCGTCGACATTATTTTCCACCTCGTCTCTTTGCAGAAACTTTGTCATAGAAATAGCCACTCCGTTTTCGCCGCTGATTTCTACTTTATCCATCAATGTGTCTATGAGGAACAGTCCAAGTCCCCCCTCTTTCAGTTCCTCGATCGGTTTTTTGCTGTCTACGGGGCCGAGGTTTTGATCCAGTTCTTCAAGGACAAAGCTTTGACCTGTGTCTGCCACGACCATTTCCACCCGGTCTTCGAACACATTACAGGACAAATGCATATTACCGGTTTCTTCGTACGCATGGTTGACCACATTTGTGCATGCTTCCGCTATCGCAATTTTAATGTCCTCAATGTCATCGTAAGAAAAACCGAGGCGGTTTGCGAGTCCTGAAACTGTCAGCCGGGCGATCCCTACGTATTGAGGCTTGGCCGGAAGGGTCATTTCCAAATAATCTGACTGGCGTTCCATTATTTGGCCTCCTCTGTATTTTCATCATCAATAGTGATTACTTCATCAAGTCCGGTAATGGTAAACAAACGCTTCACACGCTCATTCAGCCCTGTCAGACGAAGCGTAGCATCATGATTTTCAGCTGACTTCAAAGCGCCAATAAATATACCAAGGCCGGTGCTGTCAATATAGCTTACCTCTGTCAGGTCCACTACCACTTCTGCGCCTTCTTCTTCTGTCAGCGGATTCAGGTTCGCTTTCAGTTCCGGAGCCGTATATGCATCCACTTCCCCGGCCACTTTCAAAATTTTCTTTTTATCCGATTTTTCTACCACTTCTGTCGATAAATTCATTTAGTAAACCTCCTCATAACCATGCTGCTATATATAAATTACGATTTTTTAATTGTGCATCCTTTTCATTTTTCCCAGATTACAATCTGGTTAAACATTTCTGCGCAGTATAATCAATGTAAAGTCGTCACGAAGCTGAAAGCCCTGGGCTCTTTCCAGTTCATAGAATACGTGATTTACAATTTCCTGGGCAGGCAGATGCTGATACGTACGGATGAGTCGCGTAATAGCTTCACGCTCAATAAAGCCGTCGTCGGTTCTGCATTCAGTAACGCCGTCTGATAAGAGCACAACAAAATCTCCCGGCTCCACCGTGAGTTGATATTCCTTATAGTTAGTGTTCCGCTTAATGCCAAGAACGATGCCTTTGGCATGAAGCTCTTCAAACGTATCTTCAGCTGCCTTATAGTAGAAACCGGGCTCGTGCCCCGCTCCTGCATAGTTAAATTGATGGGAGCGTGAATCATACGAGCCGTACATCATCGTAATGAACATGTTCGAGGCAATATTCTGCTCCACCACACGGTTCACATTTTCAAGTAAAGCCCCGGGCTGCAAACGCTGCTCCGGATAGCTATCCATCGTATACTTGATCATCGACATACATAAAGCGGCCGGTATCCCTTTACCGATAATATCAGCAATCGCAAGACCGACACAGTCGTGGTCGTCTTTAACGAAATGATAATAATCACCGCTCATTTTCGAAGCGGGCACACTTAGAACCCCCACATCCAAACCATTTACGTGTGGGATTTCATCCGGAAGAAACGTCTGCTGCATATTAGCAGCCACGTTAATTTCTGCTTCGAGTTCCTTTGTTTTATCACGAAGGCTCTGGTGTTCCCGGTACGCCAGTCCGTATCCCATCATTACCTCAAGAAGAAGCTCAAATGATTCATGAGCTCCTTTAGGAAGATCCGGAAAGAACTCCTCGAGCACCTCTAAATGAAGGCTGACCACTTCTTCCGGGGAAATCTGCTCCTCAAGCACTCTTTTACTGAACTGCTGGGCATAATAAAGCCCTTGTTCGCTCTGCTCTTCTAAATACGCCCGTAAAATATTCGCGTACTGATCATGTAACAATTCTTTCGACTCAGCCAACGTTTTTCCTCCTTAACGGAGCCATTTGATTGCCGTTATCGTTGTACCCTCTTCCATTACGGAGTCAACGTCAAAATCATCCATTAGTCTTCTCACTCCTGGAAGTCCGGCTCCTAAACCACCCGAAGTAGTATATCCGTCTTCCATTACTTCTCTTATGTTCTTAATGCCAGGGCCGCGGTCCTTGGCTGTAATCTTTATGCCCTTCTTTTTCTGGGTCCCCCTGGTCTCTTCCACTGCTTCGATAACGATTTCCCCTTTTTCAGCATACAGGTAGATGTTTCTTGCCAGCTCTGAAATGGCTGTCGTTATCCGCGCCTGATCCACACCGCCAAACCCTATTTCCTTAGCTAAATTTCGTCCGGCCTGTCTGGCTGATACAATTCCCCATTCGGTCTGCACTTCAACACTGGATTGGATACTCATGCTTACCCCTCCAATTCCTGTTGAAGTTTCTCAAGTCCCTGCTCAAGATCTAGTGCCGTTGGTACTTCTTCAAGCATAATGCCCATATCTATCAGAGTGATCGCCACTGCCGGCTGGATGCCCGTCAGAACAACTTTCGCTCCCATTAAATTGGACATTTCCACGACGTCGCCCAGCACTTTGGCGATAAATGAATCAATCATATCCACGGAGGTTAAATCAATCACTACGCCTGTAGAGCCTTCTTCGTGAATTTTACTCAGCAGGTCTTCCTGAAACTGAAGAGCTGTTTGATCATCTAGATCTACCTGCACTGAAATTAATAAATAATGACTTAGTTTTAAGATTGGAATCCGCATCGACTTATGCCCTCCATTCTGCTCCATTCTCTATCTGAACCATTTTGCGCTGCGTCAGCTCAAGCGCTGATTCAATGCCCTTGCGCAGGCTGCTTTTCGTTGGGAAGGTACTCAGATCAATGCCCAGATTTACAATTGTCTGGGCAATTTCCGGGCGGATACCGACCAGAATGCACTCCGCCCCTACCAGCCTCACCGCTTTAGAGGCCTGAATAATATGGTTTGCCACCATCGTATCTACTACCGGCACACCGGTTATATCAATTAAAACTACCTGGGAACGATGCTGAATAATCCCGTCGAGCAAATTCTCCATAATAAGCTTTGCCCGCTCGGTGTCAATCGCTCCAATCAATGGCATGACACTGACTTTTTCAAAGACAGGAATAAGAGGAGCAGAAAGTTCATTTAGAGCCATCTGCTGAATTTCGAGTGTTTTTATCCACGAATCGGAATAATCATCAACCAGCTGGTTCACGATCGCATCCACCCATTCTTCCACTTCTACAATCAAGCGCACGCTGTCTTCGTCTGCGTTATTAATATATGGCACAATGTAGGCAGTAACGATGCGCCGGAACACCTGCATTCCCTGCGTAAAATAGCTCAGCGGCCAGTCGGTCTGGATAAGCCGTTCCGCAAAATTCTTGATTTTACTTTTGGCTTCCGACCGCTCTAAACGGACTGAGCTGTACAGCACATCAATAAATTCTTCGTTGTTTGTGAATACTAAATCATCAGGAAGGGAGTTTTTAAAATATTCTTCCTGAACCCGGGCCATCTCTTCTTTCCATTTGGAAACCAGCTGTTCCTGATGGTCATTGATGGCCTGCACTACAGATGAATGCATCGTGAATTCCTCCATCTAGTCTGTCCATTTCCGTTTTATGGGCGGGGATAATTTTTATATGTTAATGCCCGGACTGGTGCATACTTTGTATTGTTTTGTACCGCATAGTTTGTTAATGGCACACCTGTACACTATCATACTCTATTTAGTATTATTCCATGTATAATACTTTAGCGCAAACAATTATGGCTGCAATCATATATATTCCTGAATAAAATTTATTACAATAAAAAAGCTGCCCGCCTTTCATAGACAGGCAAGCAGCTTTTTTATTCATCTCTGTTTCTTTAAAAGAAGAAATATAATTTCGAGTGTTTCAGATTCCGCTAAGCAATCGGCGATTCAAAGAGTGATCCACTTCTGTTTCTGCCTCAAATGATTCAGCAGCAATATTTAAATTGATACTGCTCATTTCTTCATACCCTTGCTTCATCGCTTCTTGAAACTCCAGACGTTGGCGTTCTTTTAAATACATCTCCGTGGCTTGATGAATAAATTCGTTGCGGTTTGAGCTCTGCTGCCCCTCTTCAATCATTCCATCAAGTTCGTCAAGAAGATAGTCAGGCAGGCTGACCTTAATCTGCTTAGTGCTTTTCTGATGCACTCCACACACCTCCAGGTTGACCCTTTTAGATTCCCATCCCTTAATCATTACTTAATTCATAATAGCATTTCTATATGCTGTTTGCAAAGCGCGTTTTTCATAAAATCAGGGTTCAAACCTGTTTTCGGGAGTATATACCCGGGGGACACGTTTACTGATGGTACAGGGAACTTCATATGTAATCGTTCCAAGACGGCCGGCTACTTCCGTGACGCTGATCGTTTCCTCTTTCTGGCTGCCAATCAGTGTCACTTCCGTGTCCACCGGAAATTCATGCGGCAGCCGAACCATCATCTGATCCATGCAGATGCGCCCTACAATAGGTACGCGAAAGCCTCCTGCCAATACCTCCCCCTGATTTTCAGCGTGCGCTCTCAGCCAGCCATCTGCATAACCGATAGGCACAGTACCTATCCATTCATTTCCCGTGGAGGTATAGGTTGCGCCGTAGCTGATACTCGTGCCCGGTGGCACTTCTTTCACCTGAGTCAGGCGGCTGTGAAGCGTGAATGCTTCCTTAAGTGTAAATGGAAGATGCCCGGTAATATCTGCTGCGGGGGTCAATCCATACATTGAAATCCCGAACCGGACCATATTAAAGCAGCGCTCCGGAAAACGCATAGCCGCTGCGCTGTTACCGCAGTGAATCAGGCGGGGAGCGCTCCCCAGCTGCTGCACCAGGGCAACGACCCGGGAAAAACGGGCATACTGCCGTTCAAAATAAGCAGTCTCCAGTTCATCAGCAGTAGCGAAATGCGTATACATACCTTCCAATTCTATAGAGGGAATCCGGTTTACCGCGGCCAAAAAGGAAGAGATTTCTTCGTCATTTATCAATCCCAGACGGCCCATGCCGGTATCTACTTTCATATGAATGAAAAGAGCTTCTCCGGCTGTATGCCGGGAGGCTTCCTTTAGCCATTCTTCCTGAAAGACCGTGAGCCGGATATCGTGGCGGGCGGCCACTGGGGCGTCCTGCGGCCGCGTTCTTCCAAGCACGAGGATAGGCAGTTCTATGCCGGCTTCCCGCAGTTCAAGCGCTTCTTCAAGCAGCGCCACCCCAAAATAGGAGGCTCCCGCCTCCGCTGCTGCCTTTGCAGTTGCCGCCGCCCCGTGTCCGTAGCCATCCGCTTTCACTACGGCCATTACGGCCACGTTATCTGTATGAAGCTTCCGCACTTCACGGATGTTGTATTTAATGTTTTCTGTATTGATCTCCACCCACGTGTCCCGGTAGGATTCGCTGGAAAACGCCATGATGACTCCTCTTTTCTATCGTTTCTTTTGTGCCTGAATGAAGGTCAGGGCTTTCGGCAGATAATCGATCAAATTGGATGCAGTAAAAGAATAATCCGATATCCCTTCATTTATCGCAATTTCTGCAGCCAATCCGTGTGTATAGACTGCATTACAAACTCCCTCTTCCACTGTTGGACCCTGAAGCATCATCGCAAGCACGATGCCGGTCAGTGCATCCCCGGATCCTCCCTTGGCCAGGGCACTGCTGCCGCTGGTACTCACATACTGCCTGCCTTGAGGGGTTGTAATAATCGTGTTTGGCCCCTTCAGCACAAGATAGCAGCCGAATTCACTTGCATATTCGCGTGAAACCGTAAACCGCTCTGCATTGACCTCCTTTGGCGAAAGGCCCGTGAGGCGGCCCATTTCACCGGGGTGCGGGGTCAAAATCAGCGGGTATTCTCTGTTTATCATTTCCTTCTCCAGCTCCGGCAGAAAATAAAGTCCATCTGCATCCAGCACGAGCGGCGTTTGTGTCTCTGTCAGGAGCCGCTTCGTTAATACTCTCGTGCTTTCTGTCCGGCCAAGCCCGGAGCCGGCTGCAACACCGTCCATGCCGTCCCACGGAAACGGCGTTTCCTGTAAATCGGCGACCTGACCGTCCTCCGTTTCAGGCAGCGGAAAGTAGGTTGCTTCTAGCACATGAGAGGCGACGGCGCTCAATGCAGATTCCGGTACGCTTGTGGTCAGAAGGCCGATGCCGGCATGCAGGCAGGCGTTCGAAGCAATGGCCGGAGCGCCGGGCATATTATAGGCCCCTGCTATCAGCAGCCCTTTGCCGTTATCGCCCTTGTGGGACTCCTGCGTCCGTTCCGGCAGACTTTTGGCTGCGTCAGTCAGATCCCACGTCTGTCTTTGCTGATCCAATGCCTTCCAGGAAGCTTGCGGTACGCCAATCGGCACAATTCGAATTTCACCGTAATAGTGCCTCGCCGGATACAGGTACGTGCTTAGTGTAGGAGCTTCAAGAATTACTGTAGTGTCTGCATTCACCGCCATACCGGGAAGTTCTTCCTCATTCGCCGGTACTCCCGTAGGAATATCTACAGCTACAACCGGTGCTGTTATTCTGTTCAGCCACTTTCCTGCAGAATAAAAAGGCTCCTTCAGCTCTCCGTAAATTCCGGTTCCAAGCATTGCATCAATATAGATAATCCCTTCCTCCGGCAATTCTGGTTCAGGCACGCTGGTACCTGCTTTCAGCGGAAGCCCGCAGGCTCGGTACAAGTCTTTATGATAAAGCGCTCCTCCGGAAAGGGCCTCCTCTTCTGCCAGCAGATACACAGAAACCTCCCACCCGAGAGAGGAGAGTGTCCTGCCGATAACGAAACCATCGCCCCCGTTGTTTCCCTTCCCTGCAAAGATAACAGCTTTACGCGCTTCAGGATACATATCATGTATGGCAGCTGCCGCCGCCCGTCCCGCATTTTCCATTAGCAGTTCTTCTTTCATTCCAAGTGTTTCGATGGTGTATTGATCGAGCTGCTGCATTTCTTTACTTGTTACGATCTGCATCCTATTCGCCGCCCCTTTCTTCAATAATAACCTGAGCAACCGCACTGTCCCGCGAGTGACTGATGGAAACATGGATAATATAAGCCTCATAGCCTTCGCAGCGGAGCAGCGGCTCCCCCCGCTCTCCATTACTCACTGTAATATCGTGAAAGCCTGTCTGCGAAGAGATGCCGGTGCCTGCTGCCTTTACAAATGCTTCCTTGGCAGCAAACCTTCCTGCTGTAAATTCTATCAGCCGTTTGCCGGAAAAATGTCTGCAGGCATGTAATTCATCTTCATTTAAAATTCGCGGCAAAAATTTTTTCTGCTCTAAAGAGCGTTCAATCCGCTCTAACTCAATGATATCAACGCCTATTCCTTTAATCATTACTTTCTCCCTTCCCGCAGCGCTTTTCGTGTATTCCTCTATTTATTCATGCTACACTGACCGTACATACTTATACACTTTAGTATACCCGTCACCAGAAAGGGGACTAACCCACTTGTTTATCCGCCATGAAACTTTTTCCACATTTATAAGACGCTACCCCGTAATCTCAATTATATTAGCAGTCCACCTGCTATTGTTTTTCTGGGTAAATCTTTCGGAATGGACGAACGGCCTGATTCCGTTCGGGGAAGTTATTTATTATTTGATGGTTGGCAACAACTTCGCTATTCAGAGCGGAGACTACTGGCGCCTTCTTACTCCAGTTTTTTTACATACGTCTTTTGGGCACGTGCTTTTTAACTCCTTTGCGCTGCTGCTTTTCGGACCGCCGCTTGAATTCATGCTCGGCCGGCTCAAATTTCTGACATTTTATTTAACAGCCGGAGTTATTGGAAATATTGCTACACTGTTTTTCGGTTCGCTCTACTTGTCACATTTGGGTGCCTCCGGCGCCATTTATGGGCTTTTTGGAGCTTATGTATTTATTATGATGAACCGCCGGCATCTTATCGACCCTTCAAGCGCCCAGATAGTTATTGTTCTCCTTGTGATAGGCATGGTGTTCACCCTTTTGAATTCCGGCGTCAATATATGGGCGCACCTATTTGGATTCGTTGCCGGTTTCGGACTGATTCCTATGTTTTTAAAAAACGCAGTTCCCTTTTACTTCTCCCAGGGATTTGGGCCTTCTTCCGACATTCGCAGGCCGCGCCGGAAAGTACGCGCGGTTACTGCCCAGAAAGTAGGAAGACGAATCGCTTTAATTGCCGCCTACGTCATTGTCGGCGCCGTGCTTCTCCGGGTGCTCCAGCTCGTCATCGCCGCGCTGATGTAAAAAGAAAAGCGCAAGAAGCCGGGTAGTGGCGTGGGATCTGGAAGCTCTTTTGACAAGTGGCTCTTTCACTTGGAAAAAAGAGCTGAAGAGACCTGCTGCCACTGGCTTCTGGAGCTGGACAGAAAGAAAAGCGAAGCACCGCGGTACAGGAGCCTTATACGGCTGGCCCGCTCCTGGCTGGACTTGGCCAGAGCCAAGGAAGTAAGGGCGGCCAACGGAATAAGCGACTGCGGGGCGTAGCTGGGCATAGAAAAGCGCAAGAAGCCTGGTAGTGGCGCGGGATAATTCTCTCCATATAATAACTGCTTTCCCCAGATAGAAAAGAGGCCCTTCCCGCAGAAGTGGCCTCTTTTTCGTTTATCTGCTTTTTACGAGCAGATTGACAGCTTCCTGGACAGATTCACTGGTATCTTCCCCACGTTCCATCTGTTCACGCATGCATTGTTCCAGGTTTTCACTGACAATTACACCGATTGCACGGTCCATCGCAGAACGAGCAGCTGACATCTGCCCTACAGTATCCCGGCAGTCCTGTCCTTCTTCCATCATCCGAAGAACACCCCGCACCTGCCCTTCGACACGGCGGAGTCTGTTTTTAATATTGGCATCATATTCCATGAGTTAAGCGGCCTCCAATGTATTTAAAATGTACATTGTAATTATACATGAAATAATTGGTAATTTCCTACACCCTCTAATAAATTTTCAATCAGCTTGCTTTCCACCCGATCGTATTAGGAGCTGCAGGGACTTCCCATTTTTGGTTGAGCGGCACTTCTCCAAGTGAGTCACTGTTCTCAGAGATAAACTTTATGGATTCATATCCAAAGTCAGCTGCCGCCAGTCCCACCGCGTCAATCATCGCCTGCTGCACTTCCACAGACGTATCCTCAAGAGAGCCAGCCAGGCTGATAGTTACTGATTCACCCTCGCCTTCCACATTTCCTACAGTAAGAGAGCCGGGGATAGGAGCTCTCACTTCAGAAATTTCAGGTCCTTCGTTCATTTTCACCAGCGTTTCCTCCAAAGAAAGCAAAGACCCGTTTTCATTTGTTGTAGAAACACCCGCTCCTTCACCAGTCACTAAATAAGAGGCGTCATTTACATCATATAAATAATAGCCACGATTCTCATCAATGTCCCGGACGTCTATTTCTTCTTCATTTCCGTTGTCTTCATCAGGGATATTTGATACTTCTATACCTTTTTCCCCTAAATAACGGGCAAGCTCTTCAATGCCACGTTCGATCCGGCCGGCTTCCAAAGCCGTAGCTTCGGAGGATACTGCTGCTTCAAGCCTGCCGTTCTCTGCATCTTCCCAGGAGACTTTTTCAGTCATAGCAGGACCGAGCCCGAATTCATTTCCGTCTACTTCTTCCGTAATAAAATTCAAAAGCTCTTTCAGATCCGTTTCTGCTGTAAATGTTAATGGGACAATAACCGAATCCTGTACACTTTCAAAAGGGATCGTCACAGCATTCACACTGCCGCTGCCTTCTTCTTTAGTAAGCGCAGATACATACCCATCCGGTATTTCTTCGTTCTCCTGCGTATCTTCCTGAACTGTCGGCGGGCTTTCTTCTTCAGTACCACTACCCGCCGGCTCAGATTCTTCAGGCACTCCGTTGTCTGTATCGTTTTCAGCTTTATTTTCCGTTTCCTGCTGTTCGGCTGACTCTGAATCTCCGGCCTCATTCTCATCTTCAGCGTTCTCTTCCTGAGAAGGGGAAGCCGTCTGATTCGAAGTCCACCATATTCCCGGAACGATAAGTATCGCTAGTAGGAGAACTGCCGCCGAGGTAAAAACAGGGGCTGGCCATCGCCGATGCGTACGGTGTCTTTTCTTTGAGTCCAGCCGATCCTGAATATTATGGAAAATTTCATCTTTGGATCGTTTATCCTGCACCCGGGGCATTTGCTTTAATGAATGTTCAATCCGTTCCATGGAACGATTATGCTTCTTCACTCTCCTGCCCTCCTTTCTTCTAAATTTTCCCTGTTTTCCATCAAGTCCTGTATTTTTTTCACGGCCCGGTGCTGTGTCGTTTTCACCTTACTCTCTGACCATCCGAGCACTTCAGCTGCTTCTTTGATCGAAAGCGATTCCACATAACGCAGCATAAGCACCTGCCGCTGATCCGGGGAGCACGCTTTCATGCATTCATAAATTTCACGCACATCGTCTTTCGCAGTGAGAATCTCATCTGGAAGAGGCGCCGGGTCCCGCATTTCCTCTTTTGATAAAGGACCGAGTACTCCCAGCCATTTCCGCTTCTTTCTGTTTTGCTTGCGGATCCAGTCTATGCCGACATGTCTGGCGATAGAATAAAGCCAGGTTTTTTCACTGCTTTTGCCTTCAAACGTTTCAAAGGAATGCAGCACTTTAATGTAAACTTCCTGGACCAGCTCCTCGGCTGTTTCACGATCTCGGACCATATAAAATAAATATTGGAAAAGGGAGTGATGATATTGTTCATATAGCCTTTCAAACTCATCATGCATGATGAACACTTCCTTAATGTAGACGTTCCCTGTCTTTTTTAGTTACACCGTTGATTTTATTAATGGAAGGCGGAAAAGAAATTACGCTTCCATCCATTTTCTGTTTATGTATATTCAACATTTAATTTTTCTGCTGATACTTTCTAAGATATTAGCAAAATACTTCGCATTATTATAGCATTTCCACGGTTTTTTCCGAAAAACCCCCCACCGCTTTCACACTCTGATTTAACATTAGTAAAGTCCTGTTTATGTTCATTTGAGGGATTTGAACCTTTCTTTATTTTGAAACATGGTATAATTATGTAACAACATTGTATTAATTGTAAACTAAATTTAATATTTGACCTGGGGGGATTCCATGAAAAAATTCTCATTTTTAGCAGTTGCCGCCACAGCCGTTATTACTCTCAGCGCCTGCGGCACCGAAAATAGCGAAAACGCGGAAAACAGTGAAAAAGCAACTGAAACAGCCTCCGTTGAAGCTAACGGAGAAGAAAATGAAGACAATGAAGAAAATGACAGTGCAAAGAATGAAGAACAGAAAGATAAAGATACGGCTTCCGAAACTGATGAAGCAGCAGAAGACGACGCTTCCGCTGAAGACAGCGCCTCTACAGAAGATACTGCCACAGAAAATGAAGAAGGAAATACGGAATCCGAAGACACTGCCAGCGAAGATGCTTCATCGGAAGGTACTTTACCGGAGGATGATGAGGCAGAAGAAAGTGCTTCTGAAGAAACGGCCAACAGTGAAGAAGCAGCTTCCGAAGAATCTACTGAGACTGCTGAAACTACAGATACAGAAGCTAACAGCACCTCAGCTTCTGAAGAAGAGGCTGTAACAGAAGAAGTAACTGTTTACTACCTCGACAGCGATTTGATGAATACAATTTCTGAAACCCGCAGCCTTGAAGCAGCGTCTGAAAATGATCTGCCGTTTGAAGCTGTGCAGGCATGGCTCGACGGCCCTGAAACAGAAGATGCCGTTAGTCCGCTTCCAGTAGAAACCGAAGTACAGTTTGTCGAATTTAAAGACAACACTGCCTTTGTTTCCTTTGAACCTTCTGTCCTCGAAGCCACTACAGTCGGAAGCACTCTCGAGCTCGCATTTGTAGAACAGCTGGCAGTGTTAATGGACCAGTTTGGATATGGTCAGACTCAGATTCTTATTGACGGCGAAGTTGTCACGGACTTTTACGGGCACCGGGAAATCAACCAGCCTATCGAAGCGACGGATCCTTCGGAGCTTTATGGCAGTAACTAACGCCAGGTATATAAAAAAAGCGCCCGCACACGCGGACGCTTTTTTTGCTTTCTATTAGTTGCCCAATTTCTCTGCCACTTTTGCAACGCGGGCGCCTAAACGGCCGCCCATTGTCAATTCACCCTCGCTTGGCATCCGGGTACCGTCCGGACCAGCAAGCGTAGAGGCACCGTATGGCGTTCCGCCGACAAAGTCACGTTCAGTCATTTCCGGGTTTTCCCCGTATGGAAGACCAACAAAAATGAATCCAAAATGAAGCAGCGGTACGATCGACGTTATAATTGTTGTTTCCTGACCGCCGTGAGCTGTGTTTGTGCTCGTGAAGATTCCTGCTACCTTGCCTTCAAGCGAACCGTTTGCCCACAGGCCGCCAGCTGCGTCCATAAACTGCTTAACCTGAGCCGGCATATTGCCAAAGCGTGTTGGGATACCCCAAACAACGCCGTCAGCCCATACGAGATCGTCTGTTGTAGCTTCAGGAATATCTGCCTGTTTATTCTGCGCCTCTACATACGCTTCCTGCGTAGACATACCTTCCTTAGCCATCTGCGATTCGGGAATTCTTACGACACGTACTTCTGCACCTGTTTCTTCTGCGCCTTTCGCTACTGCCTTTGCCATTTCATGTATATGTCCATAAGAACTGTAAAACGGTACCAATACTTTACTCATTAAAAAACACTCCTATTACTTATATTTATAAAGTTACTTACTTTTCGAAAGTACATGAAAACATTTGTACTGTCAACTCACCCTTCAAGCTATACCCCAGCCCCTCCTCTACGAAACAATGATTTTGTGGTACTATGTTCATAAAGAGGTGAACTATTATGCAGAAGACTTCCATCTGCCCAAAATATGAATTTGCAGCGGAGCTGCTCGGCAAAAAATGGACGGGCCTATTAATCCTTGTGCTTCTTCAGGGACCACTCCGCTTCAAAGATATAAAAAGAGAGATTCCGGATATGAGCGACCGGCTGATTACCGAACGGCTAAAAGAGCTTGAAGAAAAAGGGATTGTCGAACGCAGCGTATTTCCGGAAAAGCCTGTGCGCGTCCAGTATCAGCTGACGAGTAAGGGTAAGGATCTCGAACCGGTCATTAATGCCATCCAGGACTGGGCTGAGGCCTGGGTTTAATAAAAAGCAGGTACTTTTCATGCAGGAAAAGCCTGCTTTTTTCGTGATTTAAACACAAAAAAGCGCCTGCCTTCAAGCAGCCGCTTTTCCCTGATTCTTTATTTTTCCAAAAACATCTGCGTCCAGTATTGACCGTATTCTCCGCCTTCTTCATAGCCGATCGCAATATGCGTGAAGTCCGGATTGAGGATGTTATCACGGTGACCCGGGGAATCCATCCAAGCATCAACAACGTCCTGCGGCGTATCCTGCCCGGCTGCAATGTTTTCACCTGCGCCCTCATAGCTTACGCCGAATTCCTGCATCATTTCAAAAGGACTGCCGTAGGTCGGACTTTCATGGGCAAAATAATCATTCTCAATCATGTCCTGGGACTTCGCATCTGCTACGCTTTGCAGGGAGCTGTCCGCTTCCACCGGTGCAAGTCCATTTTCTGCCCGAACTTCATTCGTCAGACGAACAACTTCCTGTTCAAATTCGGACTCGCTCTGGGAAGAAACTGCATCTGAAGTTTCAGCGGAACTGCTTTCTGAAGAAGAGTCACTTTCACTTCCCGGAATAGCAATACTCTGGCCTACATTAATCACATCAGGATTTTCAATGCTGCTGTTTTCTTCCATAAGTGCATCAACGCTTACACCGTGATCTTCAGCAATCGTATATAAAGTATCTCCTGACTCTACGGTGTATGTATCCTGCCCCAAAGCAGTTAAAGGGAAAATAAGTGTTGCTGACAGAGCACCGACAACTGCTGTTCTTTTAAATCTCATCTCATTCACCTCTTATAAAAGATAGATAACTAAATATATAAATGATAACGTTATATTAAAATTTTACCATTAATTTCTTGAAAATAAACATTTCAAAGGAATTTTACAAATTTTTGCGGCTATTGTACTATATTTTACATTAATTAAATCTAAAACTTTCCTTATCAAAATAATTACTATGGTACTCTACCCTCCTTGTTGTTGCCGAAAACTAAGATTATCTATTAAGATAGGAAGAGTGCTTACGAACGCGGGCAGATTATCAGCAAATTTAAACGAAGGATGGATATAACGAATGGCTACATGGAAAAACGAAATCGAATCCCGAAAGACGTTTGCCATTATTTCGCACCCGGACGCCGGTAAAACGACCTTAACGGAAAAGCTTCTGTACTTTGGGGGCGCTATCCGTGAAGCCGGAAGCGTTAAAGGCAAGAAAAACCAGCGTCATGCTACAAGTGACTGGATGGAAATTGAGAAGCAGCGCGGGATCTCTGTCACAAGTTCTGTAATGGAGTTTAATTATCAAGGGCACCGCATCAATATTCTCGACACTCCCGGCCACGAAGACTTCAGTGAAGATACGTACCGTACGCTGACCGCGGCCGATTCGGCAACCATGCTTATTGACGCAGCCAAAGGGGTCGAGGCACAAACCAAAAAGCTCTTCAAAGTCTGCAGCATGAGAGGCATTCCTATCTTCACATTTATTAATAAGCTGGACCGCCAGGGGCGGGACCCGTTCGAGCTGATGGAAGAAATGGAAGACATTTTAGGTATCCGTTCATACCCGGTCAACTGGCCGATTGGTATGGGCCAGGACTTTCACGGCATATACGACCGCCATGCCAAAAAAGTAGAATGGTTTAACCCGGATTCCCCGTCCCAGACGGAAGTCGTTTACGTAAACGGCACCGACGATCCTAAGCTGAAGGAACGTATCGATCCACAGCTCCTCGCTGCCTTTCAGGAGGAAATTGAACTTCTCGATGTAGCCGGGGATGCGTATGATGAAGAACGCATCAAAAGCGGCGAGCTCACTCCCGTCTTTTTCGGGAGCGCAGTTTCGAACTTTGGGGTGCAGAATTTCCTGGAATATTTCATGGAATGGGCGCCGGCTCCTGTCGGAAGGGAAAGCGATCAGGGATTTGTTTCCCCGCTCAGTGACAATTTCTCCGGGTTTATTTTCAAGATTCAGGCGAACATGAATCCAAAACACCGG
Organism: Marinococcus sp. LNHM3E3-2.2; assembly: GCF_056034385.1. Taxonomy (NCBI): domain Bacteria; kingdom Bacillati; phylum Bacillota; class Bacilli; order Caryophanales; family Bacillaceae; genus Marinococcus; species Marinococcus sp. LNHM3E3-2.2. The sequence goes on along the minus strand of NZ_JBQLIC010000004.1, from coordinate 266,261 downwards.
GACCGGATCGCCTTTATGAGAATTACTTCAGGCAAATATTCTCCAGGTATGCAGGTCAATCATGTCCGTATCGGCAAAAACATGAAGCTTCACCAGCCAACACAGTTTCTTGCCAAGGACCGCAGTATTGTCCAGGAGGCATACGCCGGCGATATTATCGGCCTGTACGATCCGGGGACCTTCCGAATCGGCGACACGCTTGCAGAATCAGGCACATTTTCTTTTGAAGAAATGCCACACTTTTCTCCTGAACACTTTGCTGCCATTTCTGTTAAAGATGCAATGAAGCACAAATCATTTGAAAAAGGACTGCAGCAGTTAACCGAAGAAGGCGCCATCCAGCTGTTTAAAACGTATCAGCGGGTGCCGGAGCAGCAGATTGTCGGCGTTGTCGGCGTGCTTCAGTTTGAAGTACTCGAGCACCGGCTGAATAATGAATATAACGCCCATATTAAAATGGAAAATCTTCCATTGTCAGTCGCCAGGTGGATCGATGGACCAGCAGAGGCAATGAACACCTTTACCAGAAAACAAAAGAATTTGGCTCTCGACCGGAATGGCCGGCTAGTTGCCCTATTTGAAAATGAGTTCCAGTTAAACATGGCCAAAGACAAATATCCTGATATTTCCTTCCACGAAAACTCTTATTTCGTTTCCAGCCAGACGACGTAAAAAGATAGCAAAAACGGACTGCCTTTCCATCAAGAGGCAGTCCGTTTTTTTGCGTTATACAAAGAATTTTTATTTCATGTCTTCACCCGGATTTTTACGCTTTTCTTGATGTCCAGCTCCAGAAGCCAGTGGCGGCAGGTCTCTTCAGCTCTTTTTGCCAAGTGAAAGAACCACTTGGCAAAAGAGCTTCCAGATCCCGCGCCACTACCCGGCTTCTTACGCTTTTCTTGATGGCTGTAGTTCTTTGATGAATTTTTTGTCGATCCGGTGCTTGATTTTAAACGGTGCTTTGCCAGCACGGGTTTTGTCACCGTAAATCATCAGCCCCTGCTTACTTCCAAGATTTAAAATTGCCATATAATTTTTTTGTGGCGAATACTTGGTCAGCTTTTTGCCTTTCAGAGAACGCTTGATGTTTTCAAGAAGCACAGGAGCTTCTTTGACAGCTGAGATTCCGTTTTTCGGAATGTCTTCATGTCCCGCGATGGTAACGCAGTCGCCCACTCCGAATATTTGCGGATACGCTACTGACTGCAGGTGTTCGTTTACGAGCAGATACCCTTCGCTATCGACCGGCAGTCGGGAGGCTTCAAACCAGGCTGGTGCTTTCGGGCCGGTCATCCACAGTAGGTCTTCATACGGAAAGGAGAGCGAATCCGTTTCCACCGTTCGGTCTGTCACCCGGTGCACTTGTTCGTTTTCAAAGTATTCAATCCCTCTTTTATCAAGAAGATCGTACACCTTCTGACGCGTTTCATCTGTGTCCTCCGAAAGCAGCTTACTCCCGGAAATAATTTTCACCGGAGACAGGAACTTGTTTTTACTTCTCCATGCCTGCGCGGTAAATGCCATCTCGATTCCAGCATAACCACCACCGACAACAACCGGATGATGACTTGTGCGGACACTCTCTATTGCTTCAGAGAAGTTTTCGTTGGCTTTTAAAATTTCCGCATGCTTTTGCACATGTGGAATTTCAAGACCTTTCGGCTGGGCGCCAATATCTACGGATAAATAGTCAAAATGCATAACTTTACCTGCATTGGTGAGAACAATATTCTGCTCTGGATCAATGGAAGTAACCTTGGCTGAAACAAACGTGCCGCCGTTTTCATTACAGAACGACCGAAGCGGAACACGAATATCTTCGATGGCGTAGCGTCCTTCCATATAGCCTGAATACATACCTGAATAATACTGGTACTGTCCCGGGGAAATAAGAATCCACTCTACGTTTTTTTTCTTTTTCTTCCATTCTTTTATTACGGAAAGATTGGTGTGGCCTGCTCCGACGAATATTACTCGTTTAGTCACTATATTTCCTCCTCTGTCTCTTCAATTACCGAAACCATGCTACATACTTTTTAAGTACCTTGTTGACGGGGCTGTTAAACAAAGCCTCCCGCCAGTATTCATCCGCTGCTTTTTTCACGATGTCCCCGTGAGCCGGATACGGATACACGACACTTGAAAATGACCGCAGCTTCTTCTTCCACGTTTTTGCTGCAGTGACCTGCTGCATCCAGTCAGCCGCATGGCGTCCGACAGCATGAGCCCCAATAATGTTTCCTTTTTGGTCGGTAATAATTTTTACTAAAGGAACCGGGTCCCCTTCAGCCAGAAAACGGTCCACCTGTTTTCCTTCGATGCGGTAAATACGGGCATCTACGCCTTCAAGCTGTTTCGCTTCTTCCTCAGTGACGCCCAGATGAAAAATTTCCGGCTCAGTATAATACGCCCAGGGAAGCGCATTATAATTAATTTTCCGGCGCAGCCCGAAAACAGCGTTGGAAACCACAGTCTGCCCTTCCATACCGGCCGCATGTGTAAACATATATCCTCCGCTTGCGTCACCAACAGCGTAGATATGCGGCACAGACGTCTGCATTGTATTCGAGACGTCGATGCTCCTATCTTTCTTTACCCTCACACCTGCTTTTTCTAATCCTATGTTATTTGTGTTCGGCACACGTCCTGCCGCAAGCAAAAGCGCATCCGCTTCAATTTTCTGTTCGGCCGCTCCTTCTGTGACAGCATAAACGCGCCCATTTTCTTCTTCGAGTCTTACCACCCGGGTGTTGGGAATAAAATGGATTTCCTTTTCTAATTCTTTCTGCGCCCGTGCAGCAATTTCCTTTTCCTCTTTTGAGAAAATCCGATCCCCCGAATCTACCGCCGTCACAGAAGAGCCGATTCGTGCAAGCGTTTGGGCAAGCTCCATACCTACCGGGCCGCTTCCGACACACACCAGCTTTTCCGGCAGCTTCTCAGCCTCGAAAATTGTTTCATTCGTGTAGTAAGGCAGAAGCTCCAGATTTTCAATTGGAGGCACATTCGGACTCGAGCCGGTGGCAATGACGATTCTTTTTCCTCCAATGACACTTCCATCTTCAAGATATAAATGATGGGAATCCATAAATTCACCGCGCCGCATGTACACATCAATCCCGAGCGCTTCGAACTCGCTTATGTCATCAAGCTCCTGCACCTCAGCGACAGCGTCCCGCACTCTTTTTTTCACTTGTTCAAAATTGGCATTTCCATCCAGCTGAAGACCAAATTCTTCCGCTGCCCTTCTTGCGTTCTGGATTTCCCGTCCGACAGTCACAAATGCTTTCGAAGGTATGCAGCCGGCATGCAGGCATTCGCCTCCAAGATTTTCCCGGTCATCGACCAGAGCGGTCTTCATGCCAAACTGCGCTGCTCCCGACGCGACGGTCAGTCCGCCGGACCCGCCCCCAAGTACTATTAAATCGTAATCAATCTGCGGCATTCTCATCCTGCTCCTTTAATAATCGTTTTGCTTCCAGCAGCCTCTGCAGGCCGGTAAATGTTTCGACAAATAAAAATAAAGCAGTGGAATACAATAAAAAAGCTGGAAAAAGCATCATTAGGGAAAACAAAATAAATCCTTCGGTCCGCTCAGCGAGCCCCGCCTGATAGTAAAACGATTTGACTCCGCTTCGTTCCGACATATTTCCCACTGTTAAAAACACGGTAATCGAAAACAATATGGAGACACTTAACAGAAGAAGCAGCCACATTAAATCCGGATACCGGAAGGCAAGTCCAAGCAGAACGCTCGCTTCCACAAGACGATCAAACGTAATATCAAGCACCGTCCCAAACGCAGAAGGCCTGGTTTTTCTCGCCATTGCCCCGTCTACGGTGTCTAAAAACCCTGATATCCAAAGACAGATAAAGGCTGCCCATGCAGCGTCAAAATAAATGAGCGGCCCTGTAAGCACGCCGATTCCAAATGCCAGAACCGTTACCTGGTTGGCGGTCCAACTCCGGTTCAGAAACCAATCGGCTGTTTTGTCTATAACCGGGTCTGCCCATTTCCGGGCGTGTGTATCAATCATTGCAGTTCCCCATTTATGTTATTTATATTATTTTCATACCCTTTTTTCCGTAAAATGACAACCACGATCAAAAGAGCGGCAAAAACGCTGACAGCGCTCAATATATATCTCCATTCCCCGGTTAACAGCCCCGACCCCAAAAAGCTGTAGCCGACTGCCCCCGGCAGCAGTCCAATAACAGTCGCTGCTGTATAGGAGGACAGGCGCACCCGGGACAGCCCGCATACGTAGCTGACAAGGTCAAAATTCAGGACGGGCAGAAGCCTCATCAAAAGCGTGCCCCGAAAGCCTTCCGCTTCGAGCTTCCTCCGCCACACTTCCATCCGCCCTTTAATTTTTGGCCGAAACAATTCTTTCCCGAGAAGGCGTCCGAGTCCGTAGGCTAGCAGGGCCCCGGTGGTCCCGCCAATCATAATGTATATCACGCCTGCAGCCGGACCGAAGGCGAGACCGCCGGCAAGCGACATGATCGAAGCTGGAAATAAAATAAGCGGCCGGAGCATACAGGCTGCTATGTAATAACTGGAGCCCATACGCCGAGTAATAGAATTTCATCCCGTACTGCCTGTGGCGAGAACCGGAATACTTCGGCGTTCAGCCAGGCAATGGTCACGACAGCTGTCAAAAAAACCACATATTTTATAATGCTTTTAATACTCATACGCTGCCCCCTTTTTAAATCCAGGTTATAAATGTTTTTCCCTGAAACGGTTCATTCACAGCAAGGGTAACGGACTGGACTCCCCCAACTTCATAAAATGTCTGAATCCACAGGCCGTACTGTTTTTTTACAGGTCCTGCTTCAGCTGCGACATAACCCTTTCCCGCCTCCTTTGTGACCCGCAAAGCTTCGGCCGGGACAAAGCCTTTCTCCGGAAACCACCATCCATCTGCTAGCAGAGAAGCAGTCTCTTGTCGCTCCGGCGCACTCATCAGTTTGTCTCTATTACCTGTTTCTATAACTTCTCCGCCGGCCATCACACTGACACTCTCTCCCATATCGAATGCCTCCTCGCGGTCATGCGTAACAAACATTGAGGTGATGTTTTCCTGCTCCAGTATTCCTTTCACCCAGTGGCGCATTGTTTTACGTAAAGAGGCGTCCAGACTCGAAAACGGCTCATCAAGCAGTAATACTTTCGGTGTTGCAGCTATCGCCCGTGCAAGAGCTGCACGCTGCTGCTGGCCTCCGGAGCATTGATACGGATACAGTGCCCCGAGCTCCCCTATCTCCATTTTTTCGAGCAGCTGCCTTCCGGCTTTCGTGCGTTCTTTTCTAGTTATTCGTTTCATCTTCAAACCGTACGTAACGTTTTGCAGAATCGTTAAATGTGGAAAAAGCAGCGGCTGCTGAAACATTAACACGACAGGACGCTTCTCCGCGGGACTTTCGTTTACACTTGCCCCGTCAATCATCACCGTACCGCCTGAAAACGTATCAATACCCGCAATACAGCGTAAAAGTGTTGATTTTCCCGTGCCGGATTTACCGACCAGGCTTCGGTTTTCCCCCTCTTTAAGCTCGAGGTTTATGTTCCGGAGCACCTGATTGTCCTGATAGACCTTGCTTCCGTTCTGAACTGACACATACGACATATTTCCCTACCCCTACCACGATTTTAAAATTTTCGTACTTATTCTGAGTACTCCGTCAGCAGCAAGCGCAGCCGCCGCTGGCAGGGCGGCTGTCATTAATGAAAAGGCACTGACTGCTGACGGCGGCGCACTGTTTGTATACGGATAATACAATACCGCCATGGTCGTAACCGTTCCTCCTCCTATAATAACAGTCAGGGCAAATTGGCTGACAGAAATTACGACGGCGAAAAAGACAGCTGTGCGCACAGAAGCAGTCATCTGGGGAAGCTCAATCAGCAAAAACCTGGCGGCTGCCCCGCCACCGAGGCTTCGCGATTGTTCATACTGACTTCTTCCTATCCGCTCGTAGCCGGCACGAATGATACGAATCGTGTATGGAAGTGTCGGAAGCAGATGAAAAAAAGCGACCCCGTACCATGTATTTGCGGTACCACTTTGCAGAGCAAAAATGTGCAGACCGACAGCAAGGGCGGTAATCGGAAGAAGCACAGGGACTAAAAGCATGGCATCTATCAGTTCTTTCCCCCTGAATTCCCGGACAACAAGCGCTTTGGCTGCCGGAATGCCGATCACAAGGTTCAGAGCCGCCACGCAGAGGGCAATAAGAATCGTCTGTCCCCAGGCCTCGGCAAGCAGCGGGTCGCCAAATGGCACTCCCCAGCCGTCGAGCGTCCAGGCCGTCGGCCAAACCTCCCCAAACGGCCATTCCGAAGCGAAGCTTTGCACCATGAGCGCAAGCAAAGGGACTGCAAAGCAAAGTGCAAAAGCGGCTGCTGCTGCTTTTCTTTTCATGCTACTCCCCCCTCCATATCCGTATACGCAGCCGGCGAGTATACCACATCAGAAGTGCGCTGAGAGTAATGAATATCACGCCGATCCAGGCCGATACCGCGTAGGCATAGGGACGCTCCTCCCAGTTTCCGCCGCTGTACCATTCAAAAATAGTAACACCAATCATTTCCGGACGGGTTGCCCCTATCAGCCCCGGCACTTCAAAGGCACCGAAAACAAACGCAAACAGGATTACTCCTGTTTCCAGGGTTACTGCTTTTAAATAAGGCCATTCCGCGTCTTTAAATTGACGGAACGACCCACCGCCAAGCGTCGCCACTGCATGTTTTACCGAATTGTTCATCTCAAGGTATACCGGTGCTGTCATCAGCACCACGAAAGGCACCTCTTTCCATACGTAGGATAAAATAATACCGATGCCGCCAGTATCATTTGTCAGGATAGGGAACTCTGTTCTATTGTCGATCCAGCCCATCTGCTGCGTCAGAGAGGCTGCCCATCCGCTTTGCGAAAAAAACCAGATGACAAGATAAGCCCCCACAAAATGGGGTACAGCCATTGGGACCCAGAACAGCGAACCAGCTCCGGCACTCCGCTTTTTACCAAACAATAATTTAGATGCGATCACTCCGATCCCTAAAGAAAGCACGGTGGAAACGGCCGTCACTCCAAAACTGAAGCTGAGGCTTTCCCAAAAAGCAGGCAGCGAAGCTATCTCATTAAGGATGACTAACGGACTTCCTTCTGCGCCCAGCCGCGTCCACAGTACTGCGACCGCGTAAAATGAAAGCCCTGCCGTAACGAGAAGAGCCGGCAAAAGCATAACTGTCATGCTTTTACCTTTGAACAATTTCATTTTCCCACCGGTCTTCGGTCCACTCTACATAGCCCGCATCCATTTCCGGCTGATAGGCGTTGTTCAGCACTTCCGTATCCAGCACGGAATCCCCGCGGTCCTGTTCAATAAACTTCTGGCGCATCTCCCCGGAGAGCGTATCCAGATCAAGAACGGTGCTGTCCCCCCACATTGACGGCGCCTGTTTCTGCAGCTGGGCTTCCGGAGACACCAGGTAATTAATCGCAGCCATCGCTCCCGGTACATTAGTGCTGTTAAAAGGTATAGACAGATAATGGGTGTTCCCTATCGAATTGTTATCAAATACAAACGTGTCTGTTGTTTCCGGAAACGTGCCGTCCTGGATCAGGCTTTCCGCCCGAGCTTCATTGTAGCCCATGGTCATAGACACTTCGCCGTCCCGGTACAGCCGGTCCAGCTGGCTGAGCGACGATGGATATGTCTCTCCGTTTCTCCATAAATCCGGCTCCATTTCCCGCAGGGTCTCCCACATACTGCCGCTTTGCTCATCGATCCATTCTTCATCATAGCCCTGTTCAATAACCTGTTCGGCTTCGACATTGTTATAAATAAAATGACGCAGAAACGCGTTACCGGTAAAATCGGTCGCTTCCGGATACGTAAACTCTCCCGGATTCTCCTTCACCCATGCAGCCAGCTCTTCAATACTGTCCGGAGGCGTCTCAACCTTTTCCGTATCATACATAAAGGTAAACTGTACCGACCCCCACGGCACTTCCATCCCTTCAACCGGCGTACCGAAATCATACGCGTTTGTATCGGCCTCCATATCAATATGATTTTCAACGTTAGGGAGAGCGTCTGCAAAGGAACCGTATAAAAGCTCATTTTCCTTTGCGTTGCGGAAATTCTCCCCGTTCAGCCAGACGATATCCATCGTCCCTTCTTCCGTACCCGCTTCTTTTTCAGAATAAAGATTTTGCAGCGCATCTTCGGTTTCAATTGGATTCCGGTTCAGCGTAATGTCATACTGCTCCTCCAGACGCGGGGCCACCCATTCATCTATGTATTCGTTGGTTCCCTGGTCCCCGCCCCACATATGTAATTCCACGGTCGTTCCAGCGGCTTCTTCCTCAATATCCTCCCACTCCTCTTCCTCCCAGGACGTCCCGCCTTCCTCTGAATCTCCGGAGCATCCTGCAGCGATAAGCATCGTTCCCGTGGCTGCGATTATTTTCCAATTCATCTGCTTCAATTTCTCCCTTCATTTGTGCTTATTCCATGCTTTTTCTTTTCCCTTTTATCAGTATCTCATACATACCATGTTTATCGCCTGCACACAAAAAGACTGCCCTCTGCAGGACAGCCTTTTTAAAAATAAATACTACGCTTCTTCGCGGCGACGTTTCGTTACAGCAATCCCTGCAAGAATGAGCGCCATGCTGCCGGCAGCAATTCCCCATGGGCTCACATTCTGCTCTGAGCCGCCAAGGCCGGTCTGAGGCATTTCTTCCGGCATTGCTTCGTCAGAAGAGCTTTCTTCAAAATTCTCCGGATACTGAGCTACAATGGCGCCGGAAAGACCTTCACTCACGCCGAACATATGGCCGTAAGCTTCGCGTGTATCTTCATAGGCACTGTCGTACTCTCCCATTGTATAGCTGTCAAAAGCGCCGATCAGCTGATCCACGTGCATGCCGAGACCTTCAGAAAGTCCTTCTGCTTCCAGCTCACCTTCGGTAGCCCCTGCCAGAAATTCAGAGAACTCTGTCTGATAGTTTCCGAGGTTGTCGAGCGCTTCCTGCTTTGCTTCCTCGTCTTCTGCACCTGTCGCTTCCACGTAATCAACAAAGTAGCCGATGTGCTCGCTCCACATTTCTTCAAACTGTTCTCCTGCTTCTTCCCCGTACACGGAAGCAATTGTATCAGAGAGCTCCTGTGTATTCTGATTCAGGATTCCTGCCGCTGCCCCAAAATCCTCTGCTCCGGCTCCACCCTTCTGCATCGTCGTTACAGCGAGTGCTGCGTGTTCTGAAAGCAGGAAGTTCAGGTCCGAACGAAGATCAACCGCCGGGGTGTCCGGGGTGGTGTTGTCATACTCTTCCGGGAACTGGGCGGCAATAGCACCTGATAAGCCTTCGCTGACTCCGTACATGTGCTCAATGGCATCGCTTGACATGCTGTAGGCCTGGTCGTAATCGCCTGCAACGTAGCTGTCAAAAGCGCCGATCAGCTGATCCACGTGCATGCCGAGACCTTCTGCAGCTGCATCGGCTTCAAGTCCGCCTTCAGTAGCACTGTCAAGAAACTCTGAAAACTCTGTCTGATAGTTTCCGAGGTTGTCGAGCGCTTCCTGCTTTGCTTCCTCGTCTTCTGCACCTGTCGCTTCCACGTAATCAACAAAGTAGCCGATGTGCTCGCTCCACATTTCTTCAAACTGTGCACCTGCTTCTTCTCCGTAAACGGATGTGATAGTGCTTGTGAGATCCTGTGTATTTGCTTCTAATGCCGCGGCGGATTCTTCAAAATCATCTGCTCCGTCCGCCCCCTTCTGCATCGTCGTTACTGCCAGATAGGCGTGCTCTGAAAGATAGTGGTCCAGCTGGGCCCGGAGGTCCCCGGCCGGCGTGGCTACAGAAGCCATCATTTCCTCTGACATTTCCATATCGTCGTGGCTGTCATGACTGTCGGCTGAAGCGACTCCCGGTGCTGCCGGGATAATAACGGCGGCAGATAACGGCAGGGCTATGAAGGTACGTTTCCAGTTGATGTACATGAATGAATCCCCCTTATATTTGGTTTCAGTCAGCTAACGAAACAAATATACAGTTGGATCATATTTTGTGAATTTTTTGTTAATTTTCATTTGATATAATCTCCCATGACCCCCGGTATGAAAGCAATTTCATATAAAAAAAGAACCGGAAATTTTTTCCGGTCCTTTCGCAGCTTTAGGAAAACGGAGCTTCGAGCACTACTTCACCTTCAGGTGCTTCATTATCCGGCTCTGGTTCTCTCGTAATCGCTACGGCGTTCCAATCTTCGTTCACTGCATCCGATGGGAAGACAAGCGAACCGCTTCCGTCTTCATTGGTTGTAAATGATCCGGCCGGAACCATCTGGTTACCGTCACCAACCATCCATACCTGATAGACTTCACTATTATTGAGATTTTCGAGTCCTTCTACGTGTACAGCCATTTCTCCCTGCTGCTCTGTATTAAGAAGCGTAACCGTTCCGCTCCCCTGGGAGTTTTCTGTAGCGGCAAACTCCTGGGACGCAATCACTTCGCCCGTTTCCTGCGAAGAATCTTCAAGCTCGGAAAGAGCCGTTTGCATTTCTCCAAGGTCTCCGGCGAGTTCTTCGCGTTCTTCAGCTGCCTGCTGCCACTGCGTGCCAAGGTAAACGTTCGTGCCTATGGAAGCAAGCAGTACAGCGGCCAGTGCGCCTGCTACAGCGCTCCATTTTCTTTTTGGTTTTGCCGCCGTGATTTTCTCTTCCGGCTCTCTTCCGACGACATGCTCCATAACCCGGTTTTTCATACCGGCCGGCGGGTCCTGCGGTTCGATATGCTGGGGAAGCTCTCCCATAATCGCCTGCATTTCCTCAAGCTCCTGTCTCGTCTCCTCGTCCGTTTCGAGCCAGGCTTCAAACTCCCGCTCTTCTTCTGTGGTCAAAAGACCATTTATATAATCAAACAACCAGTCTTGTTTATTACTCGCCATAATCAACCCTCCGTTCCCTGGAGAGGTGTTCTTTTAATTTCTTTAGGGCTAGCCTTATGCGGCCCTTAACAGTACCGAGCGGTATATCGCAGGACTCTGCAATCTTACGCTGGGAAAGCCCCTGAAAATAAAACAGGCGGACAATTTTTTGTTGTTCCTCTGAAAGAAGCGCGATTGCCTGTTCGAGCTCTTCGTTGCTTTCCTTCAGCTCCACCTGCTCTTCCACCCCTGTCGTTTCCTCTTTTGAATCCCTCGGATCCCATTCCACTTCCGGCTTTCTTCTCCGGATGGCATCAATCGAGGCATTGCGTGTAATCGTAAGCAGCCAGGAAGAAAGCGACCCTTTATCTTTCTGGTAGACGGCGCTTCCCTTCCCCTGCCATATTTTCATAAAAACATCCTGCATGATCTCTTCGGCTATTTGCTGATCCTTGGTCATTCGGTAGGCGAATGAATAAAGCAGCCGTTCGTAACGATCATACAGAAGTTCGAGCGCTTCTCTGTCGCGCTCGCGTATGCGCTCATACAAATCGTTATCCGATAACTTCGACATAGGTCTTCTCCTTTTTTCAAAATGCGTGGGAAAAGAGGTATGTACTCAGCTTACGCAACGTACCCCGGTATTGGATCTCTTTTCCTCGAAAAAATTTGTGTAATTCTATGGTGTATACATCTCCTTTATCTATCGTAAGCGTTTAAATCAATTCTGCCAATAAAAAAATCCCGCCCGAAAGGCGGGAATTACACCATGTAGGTAAATACATAATGAAGGAAAAAGAGAAACGAAATAGCGTACATGACCGGCGAAACGGCCCGCGGACTTCCAAGTGCCATCTTCAAAAGCGGATAGGCTATAAAGCCAAAGGCAATGCCGTCGGCAATGGAGTACGTGAGCGGAATGATTCCGATGACCAGATAGGCCGGGAACCATTCGGAGGCATCATCAAAGGAAATATGGCGGATTTCCTGCACCATCATCCCTCCAACAATAATTAAAACAGGAGCAATCGCACTTTCAGGAATAAATCCTAAGAGCGGGGTGAACAGGAGAGCCACCAAAAACAGCAGGCCGGTTACGACCGCCGTCAGCCCTGTTTTTCCTCCTTCTGCCACTCCCGCAGCACTTTCTGCAGCTGGAATTGTCGGCGACGTGCCGAGAAAGCCGCTGCCAAACGCCGTTACTGCTGCTGCCTGATAGGAACGGCCAAATTTTTCTTTACGCTCCAGCAGGCCGTGTAAGAGCCCCATACTTTCAAACACGATAATCATAGTCAGAGAAAAGACTGCTGTCCAAAACGGAATAGACGACCATGCGGAGAAGTCAGCTGCAGTAAATACCGAGGCATAGGCGCCGGTAGTTTCCGCCGTTTCTCCTGCGCTGCCGCTGCTGATCCCAAACAGTCCTGCGGCAATAGAAATAACCGCAATGCCAATAAGAAAAGCACCCTTCACTTTACGGACGACAAGCATCAGCATGATTAAAAGGCCAAAAAGCGTCAGCATCGCAGCTGGCTCTGCCAAATTGCCAAGAGCCACAAAAGTTTCCGCATCGCCCTGCACGAGCCCGCCCTTCTGCAGGCCGATAAAGGTTAAAAATACCCCGATACCGACTGTAATGCCCTGCTTGAGCGACAGCGGCACCGCTTTTGCCAGCTTTCCTGCAATCGGCGTCAACGCCGTTATTAAAAACAGCAAGCCTGAAAGAAGGACAATCGCAAGTCCCTGCTGCCATGTCCAGCCCATTCCAATCACAAGCGTATACGCGAAAAAGGCGTTCACTCCCATGCCCGGGGTCAAAATGATTGGGGCATTACCCCACAGCCCGATGAGCAGACACCCGAAGGCTGTCACGAGTGCCGTAGCGAGAAGGGCAAATTCGTACGGCATTCCTGTATCAGATAAAATAGCCGGATTAACAATTAATATATAAGCAATGGTAAAGAAGGACGTTAAGCCTGCCGTCCATTCTTTTTTTACTGTCGTCTGATGGTCCTCCAGCTGAAACAATTTTTTTAGCATCATTCATTCTCCTTTATCTTCCCGTATATGATTTTTAACCATAAAAAAGTGCCCCCGCGTGAAGGATCACGCAGAGACACGTAGTCGGGAAAATCGGCTCCCGGTAGAAACATCGGACCCAGTTCGTCCGATTATACGAGTCATTTTTGTTTGTCAGTTTTTCTTCCAATTATGGAGTATAGCTTCTTCGGACCATTTCGTCAACTATTATTAACTTCCGTTTGTCAATTCGTGTTATTCTGAATGTATAATTCGGACGCCACGGGCGTTACATAAGAGGTGACGGGAATGAATGTAGTAGCAATTGATATGGACGGCACTCTTCTCCATTCAAAAAAATATATATCTGAACAGAATGCCAAAGCATTAAAACGGATGCGGGTGGAAGGACATAAGCTCGTCATTGCAACCGGCAGGGGCATTGAAGACGTGGAGCATCTGCTCGAGGATGCCGGCCTTGAAGCTGATGGCATCGTTTCGCTGAACGGAGCCATCGTAAATCAGGGGCGCTCCGTGGTGTATGAAAACGTAATGGAAAAGGACACAGCGCTCCGCGTTGTACAGTCGCTTGAAGACTTTGGCGTTTATTTTCATGTTTACACGAACAAAGGCATGTTTTATATGCCGAAGGGCTGGCAGTATTTTATGGAGGACGCCCATGAGTTCGCAAAAGAAGAGAACGATTATGAGGATCGTATGGCAGAATTCAAGCGCAAGGAGGAATACAATACGGGGCGCTTTCATATGCACCAGCTCCGCTCCCTCGAAGAGATTGAGGGCGAAGACGTGCATATTTACAAATTTTTGATGCTTTCCCCGCTCGAGGATAAGCTTGCTGCTGTCCGAAGCGCGTGGAAAATCCGCCAGGACGTTTCCATTACGTCCTCAGGCCGGGACAACCTGGAATTTATGCACCCAAATACCGAAAAAGGAGCCGGTCTCCATCACCTGCGCATTCAGGCAGGGTGGGAGGATGCAGTTACGTTTGCGATCGGTGACAACTTTAACGACGTATCCATGTTCCGCTACGCTGATACTGCTATCGCTATGGAAAATTCCGAACAGGATGTAAAACTGCTCGCAGATGAAGAGACGAGCCATAATGATGATCACGGAGTCGCTCAGGCTGTATATGACTACGTGCTCTCTTCCACGAAACGAAAAGCAGAGCCGCGCTAAAAACATTCAATAAAAAAACCGTCTGCTGCGGCTTTTGCCACAGCAGGCGGTTTTATTTTACAACAAGCACCGGACATTGCACGCGCTTTACCACTTTGTGGCTCACGCTGCCAAGCACCATCGTCTGCAGCTGGTTAAGTCCCCGGCTCCCGATCACAAGGCAGTCATAAGCTCCGCTATTTGCGAAAGATACGATGGTCGGCCCAGGCTCGCCGTGTTCAATATGAACCTCGTAAGAAATACCTGCTTCTTTCAGATCGTTTTCGAGATCTTCAAGCTGCTCCCGGCGCTTCATCTGAATAATTTCTTTGTTTCCGTAATGCAGCACGTCCGATTTGGACTGATCCTTATCAATAATATAAATGACGTCCAAATGTCCGTCCGGCACATTTTTTAATAGCTTTACCGCATGCCCTGAAGCACGGCGGGCATGGTCGGACCCATCTGCTGCTAGTAACACTTTTTGGTACACAGACATTCCCCTCTCCATTAACAATTCTTTCTCCCGTAGTTACTTCTTAATGTCCGGAAGACATTCCTTCAAGCTTGCGCATTAATTCCGAGCTTTCCTCGTTAATGCTTGTAAAGTGTACTTTGGTGCCTTCCTGTTTAAACTTCAGTCTGACTTTTTCAATCGCTTCGACCGCCGAGTCATCCCAGAGGTGGGTTCGTGATAAATCAATTTCCACTCTATCGAATTTCTCTTTGTAATCAAAGCTCTTCACAAAGTCAGTTACCGAAGCGAAAAACAATGGCCCGTCCACATGGTACACCCGTGTGGTTTCATCCTTAACAGTTTTACTCACGTGAACCTTTGAAATTTTAGCCGCGAAGAAAATAGCACTCAAAATAACACCGGCCACTACGCCAATCGCAAGGTTATGCGTATAAACGACTGTAGCTACCACTACAACCATTACAGTTGAATCCGTTTTTGGCGCTTTTGCCATTGTCGGCAGGGAGCCCCAGTCAAATGTACTGATTGAGACCATGATCATGACTCCTGCCAGGGCCGCCATCGGGATTTGAACGACGAGACCCTGGAGTACAAGAATCAGAAATAGAAGTACTACGCCTGCAGTCAACGACGAGAGCCGGCCAGTACCGCCCGACTTTACGTTGATCACCGATTGACCAATCATGGCACACGAAGCCATACCGCCAAAGAAACCCGTCACAACGTTAGCGATTCCCTGGCCACGTGATTCCTTATTTTTATCACTTTCTGTGTCCGTCATGTCATCAACAATTGTTGCGGTCAGTAATGACTCAAGCAGACCTACGACAGAAAGCGATAAAGCGTATGGAAGGATAATCATAAGCGTTTCAAAGTTTAATGGAATATCCGGAAGCAGAAATACGGGAAGCGACGTTGGAAGAGTTCCCATGTCACCCACTGTCTGCGTGTTAATGCCTCCAAATACAGCAATTAAACTAACAACAATTATAGCTACCAATGTAGAAGGGATCGCCCCTGTAAGCTTCGGAAATAGATAAATAACAAAGAGGGTAATACCCGCTAATACAAACGGCCAGTAGCCGTTGCCCTGAAAATATTCCAACTGGGAAGTGAAAATCAAAATTGCCAGGGCGTTGACGAAACCCACCATTACCGATCTGGGAATAAACTTCATCCAGCGGGCAAGTCCGCTGAAGCCGGCAATTAATTGAATGATTCCAGTTAGAATTGTTGTCGCTAGCAGATACTGCAGTCCATGTTCAGCCACCAGGGTAACCATCAATAATGCCATTGCCCCTGTAGCAGCTGAGATCATGCCCGGCCGTCCCCCCACAATCGCAATCATTACCGCCATGCTGAAAGAAGCATAAAGCCCTACTTGAGGGTCTACACCTGCCACCAGGGAGAATGCTATTGCTTCCGGAATCAGCGCGAGTGCTACTACAATTCCTGCCAGCACGTCACCCCTAATATTTCCGAGCCACTCCATTTTCAGTTTTGAAAAATCCAAACCTTTTTTCTCCTCTCTTTTTTTATACTCTTTATCCTTGGTGCATGCGGGCATTCCGGCCTGTTGCGCGCCTCACATGCTTTCTTTTTTCAGGCTTTCATCTGTATGAAAACCAACGTCACGAACCATCAAAGTGTAGCATATCACATCAATTTTTCAATAGATTACATGAAAGTTTTTTATGTAAACGCTCTCTCATAATGGGCTTTTTTCCTCTGATTGAAAACCGGAAAACTCGGGAAAATCAAATAGCGAGATATCTATTAGGAGGAGTCAATATGTACGGTACTTTTGTTTTTGATGTAGACGGAACGCTTATTAATACAGAGGACGCCATTATTAAATCACTTAGGCGCGCTGTGGAGGAGACCACGGGAGAAGTTATTGAGAATGAAAATCTGCGGCCGCTTCTTGGCATGCCCGAGGCAGACGTCTTAAACCGGCTGGGGCTTCAGGATGACGAACGCCGCACGGTGCAGGAAAAATGGAGCACATACCTCGAGGACAACCGGTTTTTGATTGATATGTTCCCCGGCATCCAGGAGCTGCTTGAAGGGCTGAACATTCAGGGCTACCAGGTCGGAATCGTTACCTCCAAAACACGCGAGGCATTTGACCATGAAATGAAACCCTTCGGCCTGCAGCAGTTTGCTTCTTACATTATCAGTGCCGACGACACTACCCATCATAAGCCTTCTCCGGAACCGCTCCGGGCATTCATGGAAAAAAGCGGAGCAGAGGCCTCCAACACCATTTATATTGGGGACACGCAGCATGACAGTGAAAGTGCTGAAAAAGCAGGCACTGCTTTCGGTTTAGCCGGCTGGGGTGCAGTTCACCCGGAAAATACGTCACCGACGCTGCGTTTCGAACGTCCCGAAGAAATTTTGGAATATGTCACAAACGCCCCGTCATCCTGATAAATATAGAAAGGGCTGCCCGGACGACCGGACAGCCCTATTTTTATGCCTTTCTTTCCCATTCACTGTAAAACTCCTCCAGATAACTGACCATAAACCGCTGGCGTTTTGTAGCGATCGATAGGCCCGTATCTGTATTCATCATTCCTTTCAGCCTCAGCAGTTTATCGAAAAAGTGCTGAATCGCGCTGTTCCGTTCGTTCCGGTACTCCGGACGCGGATCATGAAGCGGCTGATGGATGTGTCCAGTATATGCAAATGTACGGGCAATCCCGATCGCACCGAGGGCATCCAGGCGGTCCGCATCCTGCACTACTTTTCCTTCCAGAGTCTCCGGTGCCCGTTCTTTATGGTGCCGGAAGGAAATCGAAGAAATAATCTGCATAATATGATGCTTCAATTCTTCATCGGCTTCATTTTGCTCAAGCCAGCGCATGATTTTTTCTTCTCCGTCTTCCCCCTCTTCGAGAAGCTTTTCATCCCCTATGTCATGAAGCCAGGCTGCGAGAATACATACATCAGGGTCGGCCCCTTCTTTTTCAGCGATGTCCCCTGCAAGCGCCGCCACCCGCTCAGTGTGCCAATAGTCATGTGCGGGATCTGTATGGGCAAAGAACGCCCATGCCTCCTGCTTCGCTTCATGAATCAGCTGCCTGATATCCATAAGAACCTCTCCTTCCGACTATCTCTTTCTTTATATTATACCTTTTGCAATCGTTATTGTATGTACTTTTATTCCCTTATTTCAGGAGTAATATGCTAAAATACGGGCATGGAAAACGTACGGAAGATAGTATTTCCAGCGTTGCAAGGAGGATGAGGATTGGCTTTATTTGTTCCGGACGCTATACGCCAGATGACCGATGAAACTACATATTTAGAAGGCAAACGCCTGTATGATTTATATAAAATCGCCCATATGACAGAAGAAACCCTGATGCAGACCCGGCATGTGGAAGCAGTCGTAAAGGACACTCCTTTTCCGGAAGACGTTTTTATTGCCGTTGACGGGAGCCATACCATTCAGGAAATGTACTGTTCCTGCGACCGTTTTTATCATTCCTCGTCTGCTCCATGCCGCCATCTTGTTGCCCTGCTGCTCGAAGCTCCTGCCTTCACCAGCCCTCCGGCTTCGCCTGTTTCAGCTGCATCGGCCGGAAAAGATACAGTGAAAGATCAGTTCCTGGAATACTTTTCGCCCTTTCAGTCAAAGGTGGAGGACATAGGCACGCAGATACATGCTGATTTTTTACTATCTTTTCCTGTAGATAACCGGAGGCCCGACGTTTTATTTCCAGTCGTCCAGGTGAAGATTGGAGAAAACCAGCGATACGCTGTGAAAAACATTTATCAGTTTATTGAAGCAATGAAAAACGAGACCCCCTTCCGCCTGGCTCCTTCTTTAACATTTGATCCTGTCTCCCACTATTTTTCAGAGGAAGATCTTCATGTCCTTCAGCTGCTTGCTTCTGTGCTTCGGCATGAGGAATCGGGGTCTTCCTTTCAGGAGCAGTGGATAGCAAGAAGCGGAACGAAGAGGGAAATCGCGGTGCCGCCTTATGCAGTCGAAAAGCTTTTCAGCCTGCTCGACCTCTGCCCGAATGCCTATATCATAGATACATACGGTGAAAGGCCCTGGAACGTGAAAGACAATTGGCCGTATTCTTTTTTTCTCAGTTATGAAAAGGAAGCGGATACGCTGATTTTCTCCACCCCACAACAGGAAACGCCGTCTTTTATCAGCGAGAGCATATATTGTTTGTGGAACGGACAGCTGTACTGCCCGGAAAAGGAACTGGCGCGAACCGCAGCTGCCGCCCAGCGAATGCTCATACAGGCAGAAGGGCAGCGCCTCGTTTTTTCCCGACAGGAGTTTCTCGATACCTTTTTACACTGGGGCGCTCCGTTAATGAATCACCACTGCCTGGAAATGGATGAGAAGCTGGAGGAAAATCTTCACATAGAGCCGCTGCAGACAGCCCTTTACCTTTCAAAAGGTACCGGAGGTAAAATTACCGGAGAGTTAATTTACCGTTATGGATTTAAAGAGTACAGTGCCTTCCGGCCGGACCATGTGCCGTCTGTCGAAGATTCTTATTTTATGCCCCGGGACCGGCAGCAGGAACACCTGCAGCTCCAACGGCTGCAGAAGAAAGGATTCCTTCAGGAAAATGACCGTTTCGTCCTTTCTTCCCCCAAAAATATTATTGATTTTTTATCGAAGGAGCTGGCAGCGCTGCGGCCTTATATGGACATCTTCATGAGTGAAGAAGTTGAAAATATGCTTATTCCAGGGGACAGCCTGTCGTTACTGTCTGACATTCATGCCGATGAGGGATGGATGGAGCTGTCGCTTGCCTCGTCTGTAACAGACACTTTAGAAACACCCGGGGTCTGGAAGGCAATCCAGGAAGGACAGGACTTCTATAAAACAGATGACGACCGGTACCTGCCTCTCGATGATGAGCTGCTGCAGCGCCTCGCCCGCGCCCTACAGCAAATGCCGAAGCCGGACCAGTCCAAAGAAGGCGGTGCAGTGCGTTATCCGGCCCATCAGGCGTTCAATCTGGATAAACACCTTTCCGGCACTCCCCGCTGGCAGACGACCCTTGAGGTCGATGACATGCTTGAAAACATCCGGCGGGCTGCTGAAAACCATAAATTACTTGCCGAGCCGGCCGGCGTAAAGCTCCGGACGTATCAGCGTGAAGGGATCCAGTGGATGAAGCAGCTCGCCGCCTACCGCTTTGGCGGCATTCTGGCAGACGACATGGGCCTTGGAAAAACGCTGCAGGCGCTGGGCTTTATTGCGACAGAATGCAAAGAGAACCCCGGAGGAGAACCATTTGTTATTATCGCTCCCTCCTCACTTTTATATAATTGGAAAAAAGAAACGGAACGCTTTTTTCCATCTTTAAACACCACAGTTGTTTCCGGAAGCAAAAAAGAACGGGAGCAGCAGATCCAGCAGCAGAGCGATATTTTCATCACCTCCTATCCTCTGATCCGCCGGGACGTTGAATGGTACGGAGAAACATTTTTCCGCGGCGTTCTGCTCGATGAGGCCCAGGCGGTCAAAAATGCCGGATCTAAAACAGCAAAGGCCGTAAAACAGCTCCGGAGTAAATACTGCTTTGCGCTGAGCGGCACCCCGGTGGAAAACAGGCTTGATGAGCTGAGATCGATATTCAGCGTCGTGATGCCCGGGCTCTTTCCAAACAAAAAGCTGTTTTCTTCCTGGAGTCCCGAAGAGGTGAGAGACAGAGCATCTCCTTTTATTATGCGCCGCACGAAAAAAGAAGTGCTCCAGGAGCTCCCTGAAAAGGTTGAAACGACCACTTACTGTGATCTGTTAACGAATCAGGCGGACATATACAAAAAAACGCTGCAGAACGTGCAGCAGGAGGCAGGCGCTCTCCTTGAAGAAGGAGCGGACTCCAACCGGATGCACCTTCTTTCCCTTTTAACCCGCCTGCGCCAGATCTGCTGCCACCCTTCGCTTGTGGAGCCCGAATATCAAAGCTCATCCGGAAAGCTTGAAGAACTCGTGCGTATCCTCCATGAGGGCACGGCCAATGGCCAGCGGGTACTCGTTTTTTCCCAGTTCACCTCTATGCTTGCTCTTATTAAAAACCGTCTGGCAGAAGAAGGCATCGATTACTATTATCTTGATGGGAGCACTCCAGGAGAGGAACGGGTACGACTTGCTGAAACCTTCAACGAAGAAGAAGGCCCGGACGTCTTCTTGATTTCATTGCGCGCTGGCGGCACCGGTCTTAACCTTACCGGAGCGGACACCGTAGTACTGTATGACCTATGGTGGAATCCGGCGGTGGAAATGCAGGCAGCTGACCGCGCCCACCGTCTCGGCCAGACTAAGACAGTTCAGGTAATCCGGCTTATCACTCATGAAACCATCGAAGAAAAAATTCAGCACATGCAGGAGGAAAAACGACACCTGTATGACCAGGTCATCACTGATGAACAGACCAGCCTGAACACGCTAAGCGAAAATGATATCCGCCTGCTGTTAACCGGAAAAGCGCAGGAAACCTGAGTAGCGGTGGATGCTCTGGAGGAGATTGGCCCAAAGGGGCTTTTTCCCTTTGGCGAAGCTCTGAAGAGCACGCCGCCGCTGGTTTCCGGAGCTGGATCAGGAAAAGCGCAGGAAACCTGAGCAGCGGTGGATGCTCTGGAGGAGATTGGCCCATATAAATTAAAGAAGCAGAGGCGCCTGATCGGACGCTTCTGCTTCTTTATTTACTGTTATTGTTCCGGAAGATATCCGGCTACCAATTCGACCAGCGGGTGATGAGCAGGAAGCTCAGCGTAATGGCTTAAAGCTCCTTTGTACCCTTCCCGGTCGATCGTGTTCTGAAGCTCTACGGCCTCCCCGTCTTCAGTTACGTTAAACTGAAGAGCGGCGGCGATAACAAAAGCCAGTGCTTCCGGGCGTTCCCCTGCTTCCTGCAGCTCCACCGCAGGACGGACTAAACGATCCTTCGGACCAAGCTTCCGGATCGGCCCGCGGCCTACCCGGGTCACGGGATCGGAAAGATATTCGTTTGAAAATCTTCCTTTGATTTTTGCCTGGTACTCGTTCTGTTCTTTTTCACCGAAGCCATGCTTAATTTGCAGCAGGCGCCCAGTTTCCCGAATAGCCGCTTCAAATGCACCAGCCACCTCCGGGTGATCCATCGCTTCCTTCGTCGTTTCACATCCGTATAAAAAACCGACATAAGCAAGGGCTGCATGGCCGGTATTTACCGTAAACAGCTTCCGCTCAATATACGGGGTCAGGTCATCCACATACGTAACCGCTGGTATATCCGGAGTTTTTCCCTTCAGCGAAGGGGCTTCCACCGCCCATTCCAAAAATGGCTCGACGACCACCTTCAGTCCCTGGCCCTCAGGCTGGTTCGGAACAATGCGGTCTACTGCAGCATTGGCAAATCCGGCAAAATTAGCGGCTTCTGCTTTTTCTTCCTCCGTCAGCTGCTCCCAGATATATTTTTTCAATTCCGCCGTTCCGGCCACCATATTTTCGCAGGCTATAATATTAACCGGGCTGGCGTGCCCTTCAGCAGCTTTTTGTTTTAATGCTTTTGCAATAACGGGAGCTACATGCTTTAATACTGCCGGCCCAACGGCCGTTGTAATCAAATCCGCTTCCGCCAGCTTCTGTACGAGAGCCTCTTCCTCTTTCGCACTGTGAAAAGCCTGAACTCCCGAAATGGTTTGCGCAGAAGCACCGTCTTCGGCGAGCTCTACCACATATTCCCCTTCGGCCTTCAGCTGATCGATCAAAGTATCATTTACATCTGCAAAATACAGCTCATACCCGGCATCAGAGAGCACCTGCCCAATAAAGCCACGGCCAATGTTACCAGCGCCTATTTGTACTGCTATCATGAGAGTTCAACCTCACCAATCACCTCGAGCAGCTCTTCTTTAGACGAAGCCTGAACCATTTTCTCAATGTTGTCTTCATCGGAGCACACAATCGCAATTTTCGATAAAATGTTCAGGTGTGCATCCCCTTTGCCAGCAATACCTATCAGAATTCGTACATTGTTGCCGTCAAAGTCCACCCCGTCCGGCACCTGAATGACTGACAAACCGGAATGGTCCACCCATTCGCGCGAGTCTTCCGTACCGTGCGGAATCGCAACGCCGTTCCCCATGAAGGTCGATGTTACTTTTTCGCGCTCGAGCATACTGTCAATGTAGTTTTGCTGTACATATCCATTATCGACAAGAACGCCTCCCGCTTCACGGATGGCTTCTTCCTTTCCTCCGAGCGATACGTTCAATTTTACATTTTCCTGCTGCAGTACTGGTTTAGTCATATGATTTCTCTCCTTCTCCTTAATTTATTTTCCGTTTCAACCATTCCCGAAAAACTTCATCAATATGCTTTTGAATGTCATTTTCTTCCCCACTCCTGAGGACATCCAGCCGATCGGGGTTCATCAGCATCTCTTCACTGATGGTACTCATCAGCTCAAATACTTCTTTTCGTTCCTGTTCCGGTGCAAGCATGACCAAAACACGGTCAACGTCCGTTGTTTTACCATCCATGGCTGTCAGCGCCTGTGGTGCTTCGAGCTCCCACAGCGTCAGAGACGGTTCACTCACCATAGCGCTTCTTGTATGAAATAATGCCACATTGGTTTCGGGAATCGCAAAGCCCTTAGCCTGCTTTTCCCAGATTTCTTCTGCGATACTTCCCGCATCCTGTACGATATTTTCTTTCTTCAGCTCGTCCATGATCCAATGAACTGCCTGTTCTGCTTTCTGTCCGCCCTCTACTTTTCTCATATAAAAGCGGTGATACATCTGTACGGTTAAATCTACGCAAAGCTGTATTTCATATAAACTGGGTGTTGTTTCATGTGCTTCCTTCCGCTTCACTGACACCCCGGCTCTGCTCTGCTGACGGTAGATCGAGTCCGCTGACCGAAGGATTGCTCTCGTATCTTCTTCATTTAGAAAAGGATGAACCACTAGATGTGGAAGCGGCTGCGGATCCAGGGGGATCGTAGAGATAATTAAATCGTAGCCGTCCATATTCATTTCCTCGAGATCGAGCAGACTCACATTTTCGAGATCTCCGAGTACGGGGATTTCTTTTCGCAGCCGGCTTTCAAGCAGCTTCGAGGAGCCGATGCCGCTCGAGCATACGACAAGCGCATGCAGGGGAGCGGCAGCCTCTTCACGCTCTATTGCCGTTCCGAAATGCAGGACCAGAAAACCAACCTCGGCATCCGGAAGATAGCTTTCCGTAAATACGGTGTCCGCTGCCTGACGAAGATTTGCGAACAAATCAGCATAATTTTCTTTAATAGATTCCATCAGTGGATTATGGATTCTCATGTTTTCACTAAGCCGGTACAATGCCGGCTCGAGATGGGCAACCAGCCCTTCATACAGGGAATGGTTTTTCTCAAGCGGTTCTCCCGTTAATTTTTCCATCTCTCGAATCAGCGCTTTTGCTTTTAAGGCCACCGGGAGGTGATCCACCTCCAGCTGGTTTTCCACCGGCGTCCGGAGCTTTGCCCCCCGCAGATGCATTGTAATATAGCCAATTTCCGCTTCAGGAATGGACAGTTCAAGCACACGCTCAAGCTTTCGAATGATGGCCTCTGCAATCGCAAACTCTTTTGTGTCACGCAGGTTCTCCATGTAGTCCGCATTAATATCTATGCTTTCTCCTACAGAGATCCGCTCAATCGCTAAAGTTAAATGGACGATCAGTCCGATATAAGCACTGTCGGCAAAATTCTTCGGAAGCTGATCCTGCATGTTTGAAAGCACCTGCTCCACCGTCGACCAGTGGTTTTCTCCAACCATATCGAGCAGACGTTCAGCTACGCGGCCCTGTTCGGTCTGCACATTTCGCTCGTAAATGTGGTGGCGGATCGAGCTGAGCAGCTCCTTTTCTTCCACATTTTCTGCAATCAGGCTGCTCATCGCCCGTCGTTTAGCTGCTTCCGCTCCCTGCACTTCCACCCCGTAGCCTCTGCGTCTCACAAGTGTGAGTGAAAATAGCTCAAGCCAGTCTTTGAGTTTATCCAAATCCTGGCTGATCGTTGCTATAGTTACTTTTAATTCTGCACCGAGCGCCGTTAATTTCACGGGGCCGTCCGATTCAAGAATGAGACAAATCAGCAGGGTACGGCGTTCATCCGGCGTATATTCAATAACAGCGGGACGCTGGAGACGGAGTTTGATTTCTTCGATATCTTCTTCCGTCCCCTTAAGCCGCACTCCGCTTCCTGTCCGTCTTTCGAGTTCAACCTGTTCGCCGGCAAGCCAACCTGCCAGCTTATCAAGGTCCCGATGGATGGTCCGGGAGCTTACATTAATTTCTTCAGCTATTTCAGCCACTGGCTTTAGTTCCTGATGATGCAGAAGGTGCAGCAGTAGTTCGCGCTCCCGGCCTGTGAGGTATTCCATCGGTTTCCCTCCTTATTCTCTTGTTTTTAGATCTTCAACCACTTCGTCGTACTTGTCGCTGCCGAGGAAATTTTCCACCGAAACATGTTCTGCGTCCGGCCGTTTCTGCCGTGCCCGTTCGGTTAAATCCTTGTGCGTAATGATCAGATCCGCGTCGTCCGGAATGTTCGAAATCGATGTGTTCGATACACTGATATCGAGTCCGGCCTTTTTCACCTTGTCCTTCATCACCGACGCTCCCATGGCACTTGAGCCCATACCGGCATCGCAGGCAAAAATGATTTTGTTAACCGGCGGCTTTGCCGCTGCCGTTGTTCCAGCAGAAGAGCTTTCTTCCACACCTTTTTTCTGCTTCAGATCTTCAACCACTTCGTCGTACTTGTCGCTGCCGAGGAAGTTTTCCACCGAAACATGTTCTGCGTCCGGCCGTTTCTGCCGTGCCCGTTCGGTTAAATCCTTGTGCGTAATGATCAGGTCCGCGTCATCCGGAATGTTCGAAATCGACGTGTTCGTTACGCTGATATGGAGCCCGGCCTTTTTCACCTTGTCCTTCATCACCGATGCGCCCATGGCGCTTGAGCCCATACCGGCATCGCAGGCAAAGACAATTTTGTTAACGTCTTTATCCAAATAAGCACCGGTGTCTGCTTCAGCCGTACTTGCATTGGAATGAAGCGCAGAAGCTGCAGAGCTTTTCTTCCCTTTCATGCTTTCCATCTTCGCTGTGGATTCTTCAAGTGTTTCTCCTTCATTGGAGCTGAACTTTAGAATCAGGGAAGCGATAATAAAGGATACGGCAGCTGAAAGCACTACGCCCAGTAAGACTCCAATGAAATCTCCAGGGGCTGCAAGGCCGAGTACCGGGAAAATACTTCCTGGTGACGGAACGCTTGTAAGGCCAACGTTGAACAGGGAGAACGTGAATACCCCGGTCATGCCGCCTGCGATAGCTGCAAGAATTGTGAGAGGTTTTGACAATACATACGGGAAGTAAATTTCATGAATACCGCCCAGGAATTGAATAATCATAGCGCCCGGAGCGGAAGCTTTCGAAATTCCTGTGCCAAATATTGCAAATGCAAGCAGAATCCCTACACCGGGACCTGGGTTTGGCTCGAGCAGATACAGAATTGATTTTCCGGCGGAAGCCACCTGTTCTGCTGCGATAGGACTAAGAACTCCGTGGTTAATAGCGTTGTTTAAAAACAGCACCTTCGCCGGTTCAATGATAATACTCGTTAACGGCAGCAGGCCTGTGTTGACCAGAAAGTCCACCGCTCCGCTTAAAACGTTCGTTAACCATTCCACGATCGGCCCGATGGCAAGAAGGCCGAAGATAGCCAGAATGAAGCCGATAATTCCTGCGGAAAAGTTGTTTACGAGCATTTCAAAGCCCTGACGGATTTTCCCTTCAACCAGTCTGTCGAATCCTTTAACGGCAATACCGCCGAGCGGCCCCATTGCCATAGCTCCGAGGAACATTGGAATTTCAGCGCCGGCCACAACGCCTATTGTGGCGACTGCGCCAACGACCCCGCCGCGAACGTCATGGACAATTTTTCCGCCCGTATAACCAATTAAAAGCGGAAGCAGGTAAATGATCATCGGATCTACCAGTGTTGCCAGAGTTTCGTTCGGCAGCCATCCGGATTCGATAAATAATGCCGTAATCAGTCCCCATGCAATAAAAGCACCGATATTCGGCATGATCATGCTGCTTAAAAAGCTTCCGAACTTTTGAATTCTTGAACGGATACTTTTCTTCTGCGGTGCATTTTCTGTTGATGCACTCATTGTGGTTCCCCCTTTTTTGGTCCAAATATATTGATGACAATAATGAAATGATTTCTTGATGAATTATGGACCGTTCATTTTTAGTATTCGCTTACATCTTTATTTTATGGGGATTTTTGCACGAACACAATTAAAGGAAAATACAAATACGACAGGAGCGATGTTGACACGATTAAACAAACAGATCCAAATGCTGTAAAGCACCTCCAGCGCACGCAGACTTTTTCATTTATGTATAACTATTCGCTGATCTCTTTCTGGTATCCTTCATTTCATAAAAAATGCCGCGCTTAGCGCAGCATTTTTATTTCTTTATCTGGTCGGCGGGGCCATGAATTCAGGTCCAACCGGGTCTTTTACATGCTTATTTACAATTTCGTTCACGGCTTTCATATCCGTCTGATCGAGCTGCCAGTTCATAATTTCCTCAATGCCGTTCATCTGATCCGGGCGGCGGCCGCCCCAAAGGGCTGTGCTCGTACCCGGCTGGTCCAGCACCCAGCGGACAGCTAAATGAATCACGCGCTTGTCATATTTATTTTTCACGTATTGATCGAGTTCATTTACCGCCGCAATATACTGTGGAAAACGGTCTGCCTGAAACTTTGGATCCCCGTTGCGGAGATCATCACCTTCAAATGTCGTATTTTCCGTCATTTTGCCGCTTAACAGCCCGCGGCACAGTGAACCATACAGCAGCGTGGAAATTCCCTGCTTTTCAGCATAAGGCAGAATGTCTCTTTCGATGCCCCGTTCAAAAATGTTATACGGCGGCTGTATAACGTGAACCGGTGCCGTTTTTTGAAATTCTTCGAGCTGCTCCACAGTGAAATTACTGACCGCTATTGCGCGGATTTTACCAGCATCGAGTACTTCCTTCATGGCTCCTGCCGTTTCGGCCATATCTGCTTTAGGATCCGGCCAGTGCACATGATAAATATCGATATGGTCAGTCTGAAGCCGCTGCAGGGAATCATCAATTTCCCGGTGGATCCGGGCAGCCGTACCGTCCCGGAAGGCACCTTCATCGTTCCAGTTCATGCCGCACTTGCTCGAAAGTACAACGTTTTGCCGTTTATTATCATGTTTTAACGCTTTTCCGACAATTTTTTCTGATTCTCCGAACCCGTAAGCAGGAGCAGTATCCACAAGGGTGATGCCTTTATCAAGTGCTGCATGTATCGTTTCAATCGACTGTTTTTCATCTGTACCGCCCCACTGCGTGCCGCCAATAGCCCACGTTCCGAGCCCTACGCGGGACGGGCGAAGATTCGTGCCGGCAATTGAAGTATGTTCCATACTGAAAGTCTCCTTTGTATGATGCGTAGTTGAACATACTTTTCCTCCAATGCCAGCATTTTAAACCGTGTCGCTTTTTAATTCCTCTACGATAGACGTCCCCTTCTCACTGCTTTCATCCTGCCACTGCCACTGTTCGTGCAGGCGGATTCTTCCGTCTTCCAGCACTTCCGGGACCGAATAGCACCTGCCGCCCCGGAGGCTCCAGTCCTCGTTTACATGATTGTAGCGGAATTCCAGTTCTCCATTTGCATACACTTTTCCAATTAGAACACCGGAAACGACTTCTCCTCCAGAATAGTGGGCCCGAAGCACTGACCCCTCCTGCTCGTAATAAAAAACAGTCTGCCCTGATACCTCTCCGCCTGCGCTGTTCTCTATACCTGCAAACTGTCTGCCATGATACTTCACTGCTTTTCCTCCTTCACTGCCCGAGCGAACGGGCTAATTGGTTTGAAAACATGATGACCGCCAGAAAAAACGGACCGGAGCCTGCCATGATCCAGGCAACGGTCTGGGCCTGCACAAACTGGGTAACAAAAAATGACATGGAGGACGCCATCGTCACAATGACGAAAAAGCCGTCGAGCTGATAGGCGTAGATAATCGATACGCCGTAAAAAATGCCAAGAAAACCGAAAAAAAACGTACCCAGAATTGGATACAGAATATGATACTGATACGGCTCCACGAGCTTAAGAAGAAGCACTCCGACAATCGAACCAAGGTACGTGCATACCGCTAAAAGAAAAGCCAGATTGGGAAAAAGCTGCACCTCCCCCAGTATAATTGTATAAAATATAAATAACAGCAGGGTAACCGTACAGGCGGCTCCGCTGCCCTTTAAATACTCTCTCAGCATATCTGTCGATGTATCCATGCAATCCTCTCCCTGTTCCTTCCTTCTTTTCATATTATATCAGACAAACCCCTCCCCTTGGCGTTTCTTTCTTTTTCCTATTATGCTAAGATAGTATCGGTAAATTCTAGGGAGGTGTTCATCTTTGGAGAGGGGTAAACGTTTAGCAATTATGATAGAAACAGCATTCATGGCTGCTCTCTCTTTTATTTTAGGATTTCTTGAATTCGGCGGACCGTGGCTCGCCGGCGGTTCGATTTCTTTTATTATGGTTCCTATTTTTCTAATGGCTTTTCGCCGCGGATGGAAAGCGGGACTTGCCACAGGGTTTTTGGCAGGAATGCTCCAGCTTCTGCAGGGAGCAACTATCGTTCACCCTGTTCAGCTCGTTCTTGAATACCCGATCGCTTACACGGTGCTCGGATTTGCTGCGATTTTTACGACACATGCTGTATTCCGGGAACGGATTCCTTACCTTTTAATGCTTATCGGCATTGTTTTCGGGGCACTGCTTCGCTATATCGACCATTTTGTCTCAGGCGTTATCTGGTTTGGAAGCTACGCTCCGGAAGGTACACCTGTGGTAGCGTATTCGGCACTTTACAACGCTTCGTATTTAATTCCGCAAACCATTATTACCGTTATTATTCTATTTGTTATCGCAAAATACCGTCCGAAATTTTTTGATCAGCCGAAATGGAAATAGCATGTTAACGCAAAACACTTTAAAGCGGCAGTCGTCCTGCCGCTTTTTTCTATGATGGAGACGTTTCCTTTTCCGGTCCCGGGGGAAAAGTTTATTAATAACTTTTGAGGAGGTCGTCAGTCATGCAGCCAATCAATACTGCTATTATCGCTTTTGGTTTTTCAGGGTCTGTGTTTCATACACCTATTATTGAAAAAAGCGATCACTTTAACATCCGTCTCGTTTCATCCTCGAGTCCGGAAAAAGTACATGAACGGCTTCCGGATGTTGAAGTTACCACTGAAGCAGAGGAAGCCTGCCGGCGGGAGGATATTGATCTTGTGGTCATTACGAGCCCAAACACGACGCATTACCCTCTGGCTAAAGCTGCAATTGAAAACGGCAAGCATGTTGTTTTGGAAAAACCATTCGTTCCTACATATGAGGAAGCCGTAGAGCTGACAGAGCTCGCCGAAGCAAATGATGTCGTTTTAAGCGTATATCACAATCGCCGCTGGGACGGTGATTTTTTGACGATCCGTTCCTTGCTTGAAGCAGGGGCGCTTGGCGACGTTCACACCTTTCAGGGTACGTGGAACGACTATGCCCCGGAGGTGGAGGGACTCTGGCGTGAGCAGGACCTGCCAGGCTCGGGAAGCTGGTTTGATTTAGGAGCCCATTTCATTGATCAGGCGCTTGAACTGTTCGGTATGCCGGAAACCATTTTCGCTGACCTTGAAATGCAGCGTCCGAAAACGAATAATACCGATTATTTTCATGCGATTCTTGGGTATCCGAACCAGCGGGTTATTTTGCAATCCAGCTTTCTTGCTGTCGGAGAAGTTCCGAGATATATTGTGCATGGAACGAAAGGCAGCTTTGTAAAATACGGCTTTGACCCCCAGGAGGATATGCTGATTAACGGGAAAACACCAGGGGATCAGGAATGGGGCCTGGAAGACGAGACTTACTACGGGACGTATACCGATGCGTATGGAGGCACTGAGAAAATCCCTACGCATCAGGGATCGTACGAATCCTATTACGAAAGGATCGCCCAGGCCATCCAGGAGGACGGTAAAAATCCGGTGACCGCCATTGAAGCAAGCAGAGTCATCCGCCTGCTCGAGCTCGCCGAAAAAAGTGATTGGGAAAAACGTGTCATTCCAGTCTCCTTTAATAAATAATAATGCTTTTCCCGGAGTTCCTCCGTGCTTATGGGTTTTTATCACCCCTGTCTGCATGGGGGATTTTTATTTCCAGGATTGGAACAGTAGAAGTATGTCACCGATCTCACCACGAATGAACGGAGAAATCCAGGTCCTTCTTTAAGTGGCTTTTCATCAGCGCTTCTGCCTCGTCCTCTTCGTGATTCCGGATCGCTTCAAGTATTGCTTCGTGCTCTTCAATCAGACGGGGCCTCTGGTGATACACCACTGTTCTCCGGAACAAAAAAATAACTGACTGCATCCGTTCAATGGTATCAATTAGTACATCGTTATTGCTCGCACTGACAATAATGTCGTGAAATTCCTTATTTGCTTCCATTATTTCCTCTGTTGTTCCCTGCTTTGCCGTCTCTATACACCTCTGCAGGCCTTCTATCCGGTCAGGACCCATGTAACGGGCAGCCTGGCGGACAGCAAACCCTTCGAGCAGTATCCGCACATCAAACGTATTCATTAAATCTTTAATAGTTGGATTAATCACCCGTTTGTCTTTAATCAAGCCCTCCTCTTCAAGCTTGCGCATTGCATCCCTTACAGGCGTCCGGCTGACCCCAAGTTCGTCTGCCAGTTTTACTTCCGTTAATTTTTCCCCGCGTTCATATTTTTCCTCAAATATGGCATCCCGAATTTTTTCGTATGCCGTATCCGAAGCAGAGTGCTGTTGCTTCATCGTGCCGTCATCCCTTCTGCTGCAATCCTCTGATTTCATTTCTTATTCTTATTATACCTATCTAATAGAAATTAAACCAACTCGCTATTGAATGTATACAATAAATATAAAATTGTGTACAATTATCTTCATTGAAAGCCTTATCAATGATAATAAAAAATTTCCATTTTACGAAATGAAGGAGTGAAACGATATGAATATCGGACAAATTGGTTTAGGCATTATGGGAGGGCCGATGGCCGAAAATCTTCTGAAGGCCGGTTTTGCACTGAAGGGATTTGATATCCACCCTGCAGCCAGAGAGCGGGTAACGGAAGCAGGCGGGAAAGCTGCTGATTCAGCAGGGGAAGCAGCCGAAAACAGCGACATTATTATCACAATGCTCCCCACCACCGCTATACTCGATGAAGTAATAATTAATGACATTCTGCCAGTCGTGAAAAAAGGAGCCATCGTTATTGATATGAGTTCTGTCTCCCCCGTGGACTCCAAGCGCTGGGCAGAGAGGCTTCAGGAAAAAGAAGCAGCCTTTTTGGATGCCCCGGTAAGCGGCGGTGAACCGAAAGCGATAGATGGTACGCTTTCCATCATGGCTGGCGGCAGCGATTACGCTTTTGCTGCTGCTTATCCAGTGCTGCGGGCTGTTGGCACAGACGTCACACATGTTGGTGAAGTGGGAGCCGGATCCACTACGAAGCTTGCCAATCAAATATTAGTAAATGTCACGATGGCAGCCATGTCGGAAGCCGTTCTTCTCGCTTCCAAAGCAGGAGCGGACATTGATAAAGTATATGAAGCCATCCGCAACGGCCTGGCCGGCAGCAGTGTACTCGATGCAAAAATCCCAAAAATTCTCGAACGGGACTTTACTGCAGGCGGACGCATTGACATTAATTTAAAGGATCTCTCTAACGTGCTTCAAACCGGCAAATCCCTCGGGGTCCCCCTGCCGCTTGCATCGGATGTGGCTGAAATGTATGAATCGATGATTGCGCACGGCAAACAATCCGACGATCACAGCGGCGTGCTTCAGCACTACGAAATGCTTGCGAACTATTCAGTGCCAAAAGGAGGAAAACACGGATGACACAGATAAATAGTTACATTAACTCCCTTCCAGATTACGATGAGAAGAAAGTAGATGCTTTTTTTACGGAAGCAGCCGAAAATATACCTCACAAAATCATCTCCCTCGACGACGATCCTACCGGTGTTCAGACTGTCCACGGCGTGCCGGTGTATACAGACTGGGAGGAGTCGACTATTCGGGAGGCCTTTGAAGACGAGCGGCAGCTCATCTTCATCCTCACAAATTCGCGTTCCTTCTCTGAAGCCGAAACAACGAAAGTCCATACTGACATCGCAGAGCGAATAGCCCGCGTATCTGAAGAAAAAAATCAGCCATTTCTGCTGATCAGCCGGGGAGACTCCACCCTGCGAGGTCACTATCCGCTGGAAACAGAGGTTTTAAAAGATACGCTCGAGGCCCGGACAGGCAAAGCAGTGGACGGAGAAATTCTTATTCCCTTTTTTGAACAGGGCAACCGGCGGACCGCTTTCGACGTCCACTATATTCAGCAGGGGGAAACCTTTGTACCCGTAGCGGAAACAGAATTTGCCCGCGACCGGATGTTTGGATTTGCTTCGAGCCACCTGGGTGAATACGTTGAAGAAAAAACAAACGGGGAATTTAAAAAGGAAAATGTTATTTCCATCTCTCTTGACGAGCTCCGGGCTCTCGACCTCGAAGCGATCGAGGCTAAACTTGAACAGGCCGCTTCCTTTCAAAAGATCATCGTTAACGCTGTCAGCGAAACAGATGTAAAAGTATTCTGCACAGCCCTGTTCCGCGCCGTGCAGAATCGGAAAAACTTTCTCTTCCGGACGGCGGCGACGTTTACTAAAGAAATTGGCGGTATTATCCGCAAACCGTATTTAGACGCGGAGAGCCTCTTCGAGCACCAAAGTGACAATGGCGGTCTGATTATTATCGGCTCTCATGTGCAAAAATCGACGGAGCAGCTCGAAGCTCTAAAACAGCTGACCGATATCCAATTCGTGGAATTTTATTGTCCTGCAGTAATGGATGAGAATGCCTTCCGTAAGGAAACCCGCCGCGTTCAGCAGATCGTCGATGACTCTATCGAAGGCGGGAATACGGTATGCGTCTACACTTCCCGGGAGCGCATTGACTTAGGAGCGAACCGAAAAGAAGAAGAACTGGCGCTATCCGTAAAAATTTCCGATGCAGTAACAAACTTTGTGAAAAATGCTGCTTCACAGCCGGCATTTGTCGTTGCGAAAGGCGGTATTACATCAAGCGATGTTGGCACGAAGGGGCTGCTCGTAAAAAAAGCAGAAGTGCTCGGGCAGATTGCTCCCGGTGTACCCGTCTGGCAGACAGATGAGAAAAGCCGCTTTCCTGGTATTCCCTATGTAATTTTCCCGGGAAATGTAGGAGAAAAAGAAACATTACAGCACGTCGTACAAACCTTACAGAAGCATATATAACATAAAGAACCGGCGGGAAGTTTGTACTGACCCGCCGGTTCTTCTATTTTTCCTGTTTTTCTGCCGGCCCATTCAAACGGCTGCGAAGTTCTCTTGCAGCATCTTCCGGCTCGTCTGCCAGACTGATCGCAGAGATCAATGACACTCCGTCAGCTCCGGCCTCCACAATATCAGCAGCGTTGGTGGCGTCAATGCCGCCGATACCTACAATCGGAAGAGCAATGCCTTCCGCCCGGAGCCGGCGGATGCCCTCCAGTCCGACTGGAGCTTTGGCATCTTCTTTAGTATCAGTCGCAAACATCGGTCCTACGCCCAGGTAATCCGCCCCGTCTGCAGCCGCCCGGTGTGCTTCTTCAATAGTGCGCACGGATACCCCGATCACCATGCGGGAAGGGCAGCGTTCTTTAACTTTAGAAGCCGGGTCATCCTCCTGTCCGATATGAATCCCGTCTGCTTCGAGCCGGATTGCCATATCCACATCGTCATTAACAATAAACGGAACATTAAAGGCAGCACACTGGGCCTTCATCTTCCAGCCGAGCTTCCATTTTTCCTCTTCAGGCAGTGCCCCCTGGCCTTTTTCGCGGAACTGGAAGCACGTAACACCGCCCTGAAGAGCTTCCTGCAGTACGTCTTCCGGGTTTCGTTCACCTGTATTGTTGCTTCCCATAATAAAATACAGCTTCAAAATCTCTTTATCCATGGTTTCAGCTCCCTATGATTCCTGTTTGACGCGGATATAGTGGCGCAGATCCATTTCCTGTGTTGCGTGGAGGGCGTTTAATAATTCAATTTGAAAGGAGCCCGGGCCCTCCCTCGTCGTTAGACTGCCTGCGATTTCTGCTGCTGCCCCGTAATAAGCAAGTGCGGCTGCTACTGCTCCAGCCGAATGCTGAACGGTTAAAAAGGATGCTGCGATCGAACTGAGAAGACAGCCGGTGCCGGTTACTTTGGTCAGCAGCGTATGGCCATTCTGCACGATAAATACTTCGCCCTGATGAGCGACCGCGTCTTCCACTCCGGTCACCGCGGCAATTGCTTCAAACTTTCTTGCAGCTTCTTTGGCAAGCTCCGGGTTATCTGCTTCTCCCGAAGCGTCTACGCCCTGTACATTCCCGCTTTCGCCGAGCAGCGCGGCCATTTCTCCTGCATTTGCCCGGATCAGCGCCACGTCCAGCTCTTCGAGAAGAGCAATCGCCGTTTCGGTCCGATAAGCCGTCGCGCCTGCCCCTACGGGATCCAGTACAACGGGGATGCCTTTTTCATTGGCTGCTTTGCCGGCGATCCGCATCGCCTTCACCTGTTCGCGGTTCAGCGTACCAATATTGAGTACAAGTGCGTTCGCTGCTTTTGCCATTTCGGCTACTTCCTCCGGCGCGTTTGCCATAACCGGGGATGCGCCCATCGACAGCAGTCCATTTGCAGTAAAATTGGTTACTACTGTGTTCGTAATATTATGAATCAGCGGCCGGGTTTTTCGTACTTCCTCCAGCAGACCTATAACTTCCTTTGCTTTCATGCCGATCCCTCATTTCTTTATTTTAATAGTTGATCGAGTGGAACGCGCACTCCCCAGTGGTTGACAGGCCCATTGCCTTTACCGATCTCAAGGGGGTGTGCAATCGCATTGGTAATATATTCTTTGCTTTCCTGCACTGCCAGATAGATGGACTTGCCCCGTGCAAGCTTTGCGGCAATCGCGGCTGATAGTGTACAGCCTGTCCCGTGCGTGTGCTTTGTATCCGTCCGCGGCGAACGGAAATAATGAATTTCTCCATCGACGTACAAAATATCGACTGCGTCTTCTTTCATATGGCCGCCCTTAACAAGCGCTGCCCGGGCCCCTAATTCATCAACAATTTTTTTAGCAGCTGCTTCCATCTCTTCGAGGTTCTGGACCTGAAAGTCCGTCAGGCTTGCTGCCTCAGCCATATTCGGCGTGACGACTGCGGCCAGAGGAAGAAATTCATTTTTCATAACTTCAAGCGTCTCCTTCTCAGACAGAGAATCGCCGCTTGTGGCAACCATCACCGGGTCAATAACCACCGGCAGGTCGTATTTTTTCAGCATGTTCACCGTCGTGCGGATCATATCCGGCGTTGCGATCATTCCGGTTTTTACCGCATCCGGCATAATATCATCAAAGACAGAATCCAGCTGGGCCTGAAGCAGACTGGTGCTCATATGCTCCACCTTTTGGACCCCGGTTGTATTTTGTGCGAGCACGCTCGTAATAGCAGACATCCCGTAGGCTTCACATTCCTGAAATGCTTTCAGGTCAGCCTGGATCCCAGCCCCGCCGGTAGGATCTGTTCCGGCGATGGTTAATACTTTAGGTACTTGTGGCATTCGTTGTATCCTCCTTTAGAAGGAATCCTGCTTTAGGTTCAAAAAAAGCTCACTCCCTGAAAGTAGAGAGTGAGCTTTGGCGTATACGTACGTATTTGTATAAAACGAAGCTCCACTTCCCTACGCTGGTACTACCCAGATCAGGTTCGAAGGGACCAAGAATGGTTCTTGTCTCAGCGCAGGCGCCCCTAGCGGATTCCTTACTATTTTTCTTAATCGTACGTGACGCACAGTCCTAATGTCAATTTTTTTCATCATCGCCGGATTTTTTATTTTTGTCCGAATCCTTCGAGGAACGGTCCCGTTCCTCATTTTGTGAGTTGCCGACGATACGTTCGAGAAGGTACAGAATCTCATCCCGCGACAGGTCTTCGCGTTTTTTATCTTCTACATTCTCAGGTTCCTTGCTCTGTTCTGCAGCTTCATTATTCTGCTGGTCTTCATTATTATTCCGTTCTTCCTGTTCTCTCTTTTCCCGTTCCTTTCGCCGTTCTTCTACTTCCCAGCCGTACATGTAGCCCCCGTCCGGCATGGCGAATTTTTTATTCATGCTTCTTGTTTCTTTGGTAAACAAGGTATAGAGCGTTGGAATAATAAACAGCGTCAGGAACGTACTGCTGATGAGACCGCCGATGACTGCGATACCCATCGGCTGCTGAATTTCTGCTCCTTCCCCGAATCCGAGGGCAAGCGGCAGCACCCCAAGGATAGTCGTAGAAGCTGTCATCAGGATAGGGCGTGCCCGCTTTTTCACAGATTCAATAACGGCTTCTCTTACCGGCAGCCCCCGTTCCACCAGCTGATTCGTATAATCAACAAGCACAATCGCGTTGTTAACAACAATACCCGCAAGTACAATCAAGCCGATAAACACTGTGATACTTAGTGGTGTCTGGGTCGCAAACAGGGCAAGCATAACACCGATCACGACCAGCGGTACGCTGAACATTACCACAAACGGATATTTGAATGATTCAAACTGTCCAGCCATTACGAGATAAATGAACACTACCGCCAGCAGGAAGGCAAACACCAGACTCTGAATGCTGTCATCGAGAAGCTCCTGTTCGCCGGAGAAGTTCAATGTAGTCGCCGCTCCGGTATCTACATCGTCAATCGTATCCTCAATTAACGTAGAGGTTTCGTTCAGACTCGTTCCGGAGCCGTATGTGACTGTAAACTCAGTACTCCGCTCCTGGTCAAGCCGGTTAATAACCGCCGGCCCCTCTCCTTCTTCAATATCAGCCACGTCGCTTAAGCTGACGTATTCTCCTTCCGGAGTAGCGAGCTGCAGACTTTCAAGGTCCTCCTGGTTTTCAAGGGAATCCTCTGCATACTGCACGTTCACATTCAGCGGGCCTTCATTATCCGTCTGGATTGTCGACGCCACTTCCCCGCTTGTAGTACTGTTTACCGTCTGCGCGATTTCAGCCGGCGTCAGGCCGTTATCCTGCGCATCGTCTTCGTTAATCTGCACCTGAATTTCCGGAGCAGTCTCTTCATCTGACGTTTCTACATTCCGAATCGTGTTTTCACTTTCAAGCTCCGACTGTACTGCGTCTGCATCTTCAGCGAGTCGCTCTTCATTTTCGTTTGAGAGCGTAAATTCTACGGAATTTGCTTCTCCGCCGCCGATGGCTGCAGAAGACGATAACGAAATATCTGCCTGCTCGTCCGTGTTTTCCACATCGGACTCAATTTCTTCAATCATTTCCTCGGTCGATATGTCCCGGTCTTCGAGATCCTCCATTGTAACTGTAATAGAAGCTTCATTGGACCCCGAGCTCCCGCCGCCTCCGGCTGCAACTCCACTGCCGCCCGAGCCGACTACCGCCATATAGCTTGCAATCTCATCCTGGTTTTCAAGCACGCTTTCAATTTCGTCGACCGTTTCTCCGGTCGTTTCCAGATTTGTACCATTTTCTTTTTCAACATTGATCGTGAAAAAGCCCTGATCTGTCGTCGGGATAAAGTTCACCCCGGTCTGGGCAATGCCGCCGGCTCCGCCAAGCAGCAGGAGCAGTGTTAACAGCAGAGCGACAGCGCGGTGACCGAGGACCCAGCGGATCGAACGGTCCAGAAATCTCATCGGCCTGGATTTTTCACGCTTTACTTCCCTGTCTTCCGGCAGCGGCTTCAGCACACGGCTTGCAATCATCGGCACCACCGTGACAGCTACAAGCAGAGAAGCAAGCAGACTGAAGGCTACTGATAAAGCAAAGGCCTGGAAGATCTCGCCGACAATACCGGAAATAAAGACGATTGGCAGAAAGACAGCTACTGTCGTCAAGGTTGAAGCTGTAATCGCTCCGGCCACTTCCTTTGTACCGTCTAGAGCCGCCCGTTTAGGGAGTTTTTTCATCGACAGGTGCCTGTATATATTTTCAATAACAACAATCGCATTATCGACAAGCATCCCGATCCCAAGAGCCAGACCGCCCATCGTCATTAAGTTTAAACTCACATCGGTAAAGTAAAGAAATGCAAATGTCACAATTACCGAAAATGGTATCGCAATACCAATAATGAGCGGTGTCGTTAAGTTTCTTAAGAAGAAGAAAAGAACAACCATGGCGAACACACCGCCGGCAATTAATGCAAGCGCTACGCTGTTAATAGACTGCTGAACGTAATCCCCTTCATCGTAAATAATCGTCGTGTCGAGATCATTGTACTGATCTTCCTCAAGCAGATCGTCCAGCGTATCGTTAAAGTCCGTGGAGACCTGGGCCGTATTGGCATCTGACTCCTTCAGCACGGTCATTTGAATACCGGGCTCCTGGTTCACTTCTGTGTAGGCTGTCTGTTCCTCAGTGGTACGCTCCACTTCTCCTACATCACTGACAGTAACCGTATCCCCGGATTCATCCTGGCCGACCGCCACTTCTTCCAAATCCTCGACTCCGCCCAGTTCATTAACCGTACGGGTCGTCAACGTTTGTTCTCCGGAGGTAATCGTTCCCCCCGGCTGCGTAATATTGTTTGCCTGAACGGCATTAGTGACGTCAGACTGGGTCACATTGTTGTCTTCAAGAGATTCCTGGTCCAGCGAAATTTCGAATACTTCGTCCAGTCCACCGCTTGTATCAACACTTGCAACCCCTTCAGTGCGTTCAAGCTCGGTTATGATGTCATCCACCTGGCTCTGGGTTTCAGCCAGGCCGTTTCCTTCGGAATAAGCAGCCATTTGAATCATACCCTGCGCATCCGGATCAAACTCGATAAACGAAGGATCTCCCGCATCATCCGGCAGGTTGGCATTGTTCATGGCATTGTTGATTTCCTGCTGCACATCCTCCACTGAAGTGCTCCATGATAGTTCAAGCAGTACAAGGCTTGTGCCTTCCTCTGACTGGGAGGTCATGCGGTCCAGTCCTTCGATAGTGGAGAGCTGCTCTTCCATCGGTTCTGTAACGCTGCTTTCAATTTCTTCCGGGCCGGCGCCCTCATAGTTTGTCGCTACAGCTGCGACCGGTGGTTCAATCTCTGGAAACAGCTGCAAAGGCAGATTCGTCAGCGATACGAAACCCATCATGATAAATAAAATCATGCCGACAATGGTCAGTTTCGGCCGCCGAATAGATGTGCGGGTAATTTTCATGCATCGTTCCTCCATTGGTATGTATATTTCGATAGTTCATCGTCTAAACTGTTAAGTAACTTAACTACACAAACAACCTTAAACGACTGGATAGCTTCCGTCAATGAAGATGCATGGGCGGCCTGCTTCTTTTATTTTTTATACGCGTTATTAATTTCTTCCTCAAGCCGGTGTATAACCTGGGTTGCCTGCTTTAATTCTTCAAGCGGTATTTTGGCAATATACTGATCCACAATATTTTGTTGAAAAATTGTCAATTCTTCTTTCAGCTTCCGGCCTTTCACCCCGTACACGAGCTGGGTTTCTCTTTTGTTTTCTTTATTGGCAGCGCGGTAAAGAAGATCTTCTTCTTCGAGACGCTTCATCGCCTGGCTTACCGCACTTTTTGAAATGCGCAGCCGGTGAGCCATCTCTGTGAGCGTCAGACCCTCGTGCCGCAGGTTCATAAAGAACAGCGCTTCCTGGCGGGTCGTCAATTGCAGCTCCCCAAGCATCGGAACCTCCGGCTGCAGCAGTGTACTAATATTTTCAAGTGTATTTACCGCCTGTTCAAACAGCTCTCTGTGTGTGTATGGTTCCATTTCGCTCATCTTATTCATCCTTTTCCTTCAGCTTTCTTTGCAGCAATCTGCGGCTGTTCGTGCATATAAGCCCCTACAGCTCCACTGAACTCTCCGTAAGGAAGAAAGCATGGTTCTTTTCCCCGGAGCTTCGTGTAGCCGCCAATAATTTCTTTTAAATTGTCGTGCTTATCAAAGGTTGAACCAATATATACTATGGAATCGGTGTTCAGCCGGTCGGCCATCTGAACGCTCATCGTCGTAATCGTTTCACCGATCATCCGTACAACAGCAGCAATGTAGTCTTTATTTTCATACTCATTGTTTTTCATATTCATAATATTTCCGAAGTTGCTGGCCGTAAGATCCCCGGAAATCGGCGGCTCTTCATCAGTATAAATATCCTTTACCTTGACGTTCAGCGACCGTCCGTCCCCTTCTTTTCCAAGACGCAGTATTTCTTCATACGCTTCAATGCCGGTGAGAAGATAGGAAAGACCGATAAGCGTTCCCCCTCCCATCCCGCTGCCGCCAACGCGTTCGTATTCTTCCGGGCCAGCGAAGTGTATTGAGGTCCCGGTCCCGACGTTTGTAATAATATACGTGTCCCCGTAGGTATCGTCTTCATTAAAACGTTTCCGCAAATACGAAACGCCCCTACATGTGGCTTCAAACTCACTGATAGGCTCTGCAGCCCAGGGCAGGGACTTCCTCAGCGTTTCCGCCTTCCCTCCCGTAATATGAATAACTGGATTATCGACCCGCTCTTCAATCCATGTCTGCACCTGCTCCATGTCGGTGAGGGGTATTTTTTTCAGCTCCCATTCATCGTTCACACGGTAAGCAATTTTAATCAGCGTACCGCCTGCATCAATACCGACTACTTCATTTTTCATTCTTTTCCCCCTGTCCCGCGTTCAAATAGTTATATCTTCTGTCGTCTCTTCGTATTTTATCCTACTTCCTGAATAATTGAAAACGATGCAGCACGCCGCTTCTTCCTGTTTTTCTCAAAATTATAGGTTTCCTGCTTCGCAACGGCTTAAATTTTGTTAAAATAATACTACTGCCTAATACGCAGGTATCTATAAATTTAACAAGGTCCTCCGTTTCAACATAGAGGAAGAATGGGGAAAGCAGATGGGCTTCGAGATATTATCCATTTTCTTAGCAATATTATCGATTTTTAATTTATTTTTCGCCTTTGTCATTATCTTTATTGAAAAAAGAAACGCCACCGCCATCTGGGCCTGGATTATGGTGCTGTTTTTTATCCCTTTTCTGGGATTCGTGCTTTATTTAATTTTCGGGCAGAACCTGACTAGAAAACGGCTGTTTGACTGGGCGGATATCGAAAAAATCGGAATTGAAGAGCTGATTCAGGAGCAGATGCATACACTGCGTAATGGCACTTTTCAGTTTTCAGATTCCGTTTCCTCCAAGCACCGGGACCTAATCTATATGCAGCTTGCAAACGACGGGTCGGTGCTTACGAAGGAAAACGATGTCCGGGTGTATACGGACGGCCACGAAAAGTTCGATAATCTGATTAAGGATATCGAGAAGGCTCAGGATCATATTCACCTGCAGTACTACATTCTTCGAAGCGACAACCTCGGACGACGGGTTATCGAAGCACTAAGGAAAAAAGCAGAAGAGGGAGTGGTCGTCCGGCTGCTCTACGATGACATGGGCTCAAGAAAGATGCGTAAAAAAGCACTCCAGGGCCTTGAGGCAGCCGGCGGAGAAGCAGCGGTCTTCTTCCCGAAGCGTTTGCCGATTATTAATTTACGCCTCAATTACCGCAACCACCGGAAAATTGTTGTGATAGACGGAAAAACCTCCTATGTTGGCGGATTTAATATTGGCGATGAATACCTTGGTCTCAGCAAAAAGTTCGGTTACTGGCGGGACACCCACCTGCGTCTGGAAGGGCAGTCTGTCAAAACAGCGCAGACACGGTTCATTCTCGACTGGAACCAGGCTAATTCCAGAAATCCCATCCATTACGAAGAACGTTATTTTCCCACTCTTGCCGAGCCCGGGGAATGCAGCATGCAGATTGTCTCAAGCGGCCCGGACTCCGAATGGGAGCAAATTAAAAATGGATATATAAAAATGATCAACTCCGCCAAGCATTCAGTGTATATCCAGACTCCCTATTTTATTCCGGACGAGAGTCTGATGGATGCCATCCGGATCGCTTCTTTATCGGGGGTCGACGTCCGCATCATGATCCCGAGCATGCCCGATCATCCGTTTGTTTACTGGGCCACGTATTCTCACGTGGGCATTGTTCTTCGTGCCGGCGCCCGTGTTTATATTTACAACAACGGCTTTATTCATGCCAAAACGATTATGGTGGATGATGAAATCAGTTCGGTGGGCACAGCCAATATCGACGTGCGCAGCTTCCGGCTGAACTTCGAAGTGAACGCTTTTATCTACCATGCGGAAACGACGAAACAGTTGACCGATACCTTCTTGTACGATATGAATACGCACTCCTCCGAGCTCACCCTTGAGGCGTACCGGCAGCGCTCGCTCTGGATCCGTATCAAGGAAGCAGTATCCCACCTTCTATCCCCGATTTTATAAACGATGCAAAAATCCGCTGCTTCTCGTTAAGAAGCAGCGGATTTTTTATGTTTTCCACAAACCAG
This sequence comes from Marinococcus sp. LNHM3E3-2.2, assembly GCF_056034385.1. Taxonomy (NCBI): domain Bacteria; kingdom Bacillati; phylum Bacillota; class Bacilli; order Caryophanales; family Bacillaceae; genus Marinococcus; species Marinococcus sp. LNHM3E3-2.2. Next base: position 223,024 of record NZ_JBQLIC010000004.1, on the reverse strand, counting down.
CGAGACTCCGGGCCCAGTTTTCGATGTAACGGGTGCTTTCCTGCATTGCCTGCTCCAGGGAAACGATGCCCGGCACCATACTGAAAGCAGCATCAATGCCCGCTTCATACACCTTTTCATAACCATCGCCGAGCTGGCCGGCAACCGCAACGACCGTACTTCCTTGAGGGGATGCTTTCGCTACTCCAACCGGCGTTTTGCCAAATACGGTCTGAGCATCGATTTTTCCTTCGCCGGTAATAACAAGCGACGCCCCGGCACTTCGTTCAGCGAAGCGGCTCTCTTCAAGCACAATGTCTATGCCCGGCTCAAGCGCAGCATTTAAAAAAGCTATCGCACCGGCCCCCAGGCCTCCCGCTGCCCCAGCTCCCTTTTCCTGAAGCACTGGTTTATCCAGATCCCGTTCAATTACTTCTCCAAGCACACGCAGCGCTTCGTCCAGCTCCTGAACAGCTTCAGTCCCTGCCCCCTTCTGCGGGCCATAGACAGCACTTGCTCCCTCCGGCCCCGTCAGTGGATTCGTGACATCGCAGGCAGCACGCACGGTTACTTCATGAACTCTTTTGTCGAGCCCAGCCGTATCAATGCGGTCCAGATGCTTAAGTGCCCTTCCGCCGGACTCAAGATCATTTCCATTCCGGTCCAGAAAACGAACGCCCAGCGCAGCAGCCATCCCGGCCCCGCCGTCATTTGTGGCACTGCCGCCAAGCCCTAAAATAATCCGCTCCGCTCCATGGTTGAGCGCTTTCAAAATCATCTGTCCTGTACCGTAGGAGGTAGCCGTCAGCGGGTCCCTGCTCTCTTTAGCCACGAGGCCAATTCCTGAAGCTTCGGCCATTTCAATAACAGCTGTGCGGGATTGCTCAATGTAAACAAATTCAGCCTTCACGGTACTTCCGTCCGGCCCGAGTACGTCCACTGTATGAAGCTCTCCGCCAAGGCCGTCGCGTAGCGACTGCGTGGTTCCTTCACCCCCATCGGCCATCGGTATCAGCTCTGTAACAAGACCCTCCGAGTTTCCAATACCCTGGCGGAATCCCCTTTCGATTGCCTGGGCGGCCTCCATAGCTGTCATGCTTTCCTTGAATGAATCCGGTGCGATCACTACTTTCAATTGTTTCTCCTCCTTTACGCTCTACGACTGGTTGGGATAAATAGAAGATGCGTGCTGCTCCAGCATTTTTTCAAACAGCCACTTTTTTTCCGGCAGCGGCAGCATGCAGTCAAAGTTTGTCATATCTTCGTTTTTAAAAAAACCGAGCGTCCCCTGGCAAAAACCGCAATAGGATGTTTGGTGAGTCAGCGGCTGCTCATCCGGGAACCAGTCGTTTGCCGAAGGCACAAATTCGCCGCTCATATTCCAGCCGGTTCCATCGGCTAACTGGACAGAAGCAAGAAGCTTGTACGCTTTCTCCCCTTCTTCTCCGTCTGCAGCTGCCATCTGTACGTAGGAATCCGACACCTGAAGCAGGCGGGGAATTTCATTTTCCCGCAGCTCCCGGAAGGACGGGGTCTCCTGTCCTGTCTGACGCAGGTAGTTCATATGCTCCTTATATCTCGATAAATACAAATGGATAGGCTCCAATTCGTCTCCCCCCTTTTTTCAGTATAGCATGCGTATTCTTTTGACATAATAAAAGAACACCCCGCTCCGCTACAGCAGCGGCTCTGAGATGTTCTTCTACTGGTTTTCTTCCCGTGAAGATTGTTCACGGTTGGGATACCGGCGGTTAAAGTCTTTAAACACAAAGTATTTCATCATAAAGAAACTCGCCGTGAACGAAGCCAGCATGGCCAGTCCCTTAGCCAGGTTCTGGCGGATCCAAGTCGGTACTCCAAGTGCCTGAAACAAAGCATTAAATCCTAAAAATACAGCGTTATTAATACCGAGACTGATCAGTCCCTGAATAATAAACACTAACCGCTGGCGGGTACTTCCTTTCGCAGAATCCCGGAACGTAATAAACACGTTCCAGATGTAGCTGTTTGTTACCGCCAGCGCGTAAGCGATCGTATTAAAAAGCGTTAAAGTCATCCGCTCTTCACTTGGAAAAAGAAATAGAAGCAGATTCAACGCCCCTATATCGACTACAGCATTCGTTACACCAATCGCACTAAACTGAAGCGCCTGAAGAGGACCACGCCGCTTTTGATTCTTACCCATAGAACCCCTCTGTTCTTGATGAAATCTACGCTTACTGGCGTTCTTCTGAAACTGTGTCACTATCTTCCGCCGATTTTGAAACCTTCACACCGGCTGCTTCTTTGTATAAATCCCGGATCTGCTCTGCTGCCGCTTCCCATCCAAAGGTAGCAACATCTGTAAAGGCCTGGTCGGCCAGACGTTTACGGAGGGTTTCATCTTCGAAACGGCAGACCGTGTTTTTAAAGTCATCTTTCGTATGCGGATCATACAAAAGGCCATTTCGTTCCGAGGTCAGCTGTTCCTTTGTGGGCCCGCTTTCTGCAGCAACAAGAGGCAGGCCGGAGGCCATTGCCTCCATAATCACAAGCCCCAGCGTCTCCGTCGTGGAAGGAAAGACAAAAACATCGGAGGAGGCAAACGTAGAAGCCAGCTCATCTCCATGCATAAAACCTGTAAATACAGTGTCCGTGCCTTCGAAATGCTTTTCAAGCTCCTCGCGGTGTGGACCGTCTCCTACGATGGCCAGACAAAACTTGTCCGATTCTTCGAGGACGTCGCGGATTTTTTCGATCTCCTTTTCAGCTGCGAGCCGTCCTACATAAAGCAGCAGCGTTCTGTCGCTTTTTCCACCGGAAAGCCGCTGCCGCATCTTTCTGCTGTGGTGTCTGGGATGGAACTGCTCGGTATCTACTCCCCGTTTCCACAGATGCATGCGTTCAAACCTTTTTTCCTGAAGCTCTTTCTGCACGGTCTGCGAGGTGCAGAGGTTAATGTCCGCTTTATTATGCAGGCGCCGTACATACCACCACATCAGCCATTTCAGCATGCCCAGATTATAGTAGGACATGTACTGGGTCAGATTTGTATGATAGGAGGCAACCAGCGGCACATCCAGCTTTTTCGCATAGTTAACACCCGAATAGCCTACAACCGCAGGGTTTACGACGTGTACGACGTCAGGCCCGAAATCCTGTATATACTTCTTGACTACCCGGTTCGGGAGAGCGAACTTCTTTGAACGATAAAAAGGGAGGGCGCGCGCAGGCACCCCTTTCACTTCTGCTCCATCAAATTCATACACACCCAGATCCGGGGCTACAATCTGTACTTCATGACCATCACGATGCAGCCAGCGTATGCAGGCTGTTAATCGTGTAACAATTCCATCTGTAGAAGGCAGAAAAGTCTCGGTGATGATCATTATCTTCATAGAAGACAACTCCCCGTTTTTATTTCCAGCTCACACTCGGCAGTACGTTTTCTTCGATTACCCGCTCTTTATGTTCAATCACCGCTTTTAGGATGTGGCGGATAACGTCGTCTGTTAAAAAGTGCGGCTCCAGTCCCAAGTCTAAAAGATTGGTGTTTACCGCTTCAAGGAAATGCTCTTCAAGCTCCACCCGCGGATTTTCCAGATGATCCACATCTACGTGGTAGCCTTCTTCTTCAGCTACCTTTTTCACCCGTTCAGCGAGTTCGAGTACAGAAAAGTCTTCAGTGAACTGATTGAATACACGGAACTCTCCAGGCTCAGCCGGCTTTTCTGCTGCAATTTCCACACAGCGCACTGTATCTTCAAGATTTAGGAAGCCGCGGGTCTGGCCACCTTTTCCGTAAACTGTCAAGTTACGTCCGATGGCGGACTGGATGATAAAACGGTTCAGCGCTGTTCCAAAAACCCCGTCGTAGTCCAGGCGGTTGGTAAGCACCGGGTCCATGTTAGTTTCATTCGTATCCAGGCCGTAAACGATGCCCTGGTTTAAGTCAGTAGCCCGGATGCCCCATACTTTGCAGGCAAACATAATGTTATGGCTGTCATGTACTTTTGATAAATGATAGAAGGAGCCCGGCTGTTTTGGAAAAGGAAGGCGGTCTTTGCGGCCCTTATGTTCCACTTCCAGGTACCCTTCTTCAATTGGAATATTCGGCGTGCCGTATTCTCCCATCGTACCAAGCTTAATCAGGTGGCACTCCGGAGCCATTTCTTTAATAGCGTAAAGCACGTTCAAATTCCCTACTACGTTGTTCACCTGCGTGTAGACTGCGTGCTCGCGGTCTATCATCGAATAAGGCGCAGAACGCTGTTCAGCAAAGTGAACGAATGCTTCCGGCTTTTCCTGTTCCATCACCTGCTGCAGGAAATCGTAATGCTGAAGATCCCCTTCGTATGTACGTATTTCTTTTCCTGTCAGCTCTTTCCACTTCGCCACCCTCTCTTCAAGGCTTGCAATCGGGGTAATCGAATTGGAATGAAGCTCATCATCAATTTTTCTGCGTACCATACTGTCGATAATTGATACGTCATGACCCTGCTTTGATAAGTAAAGCGCGGTCGGCCAACCACAAAATCCATCTCCACCTGCAACAATAATTTTCACGTCAGTTACCTCCACATCATTTAATACAATCTGATAATTCAAACAAACATAATTCTATGGGTATCTATAAGGTAATTTCTACCTCGTAGAGTGCAAGTTGCCGTCGTATATGTACGTCCGAGTAGAATTCCCATCGAAACAATACCACTCTCCTTATATTAACGCAACTATTTGTCTATATACCACCGTTATTCTATCATACTAACTAATCATTGCAGCTATCACAGCCATAATTCATAAAAATTACATAAAATTTATAGAAAAACAGAAGGGCGGAGGGTGTTTGGGAACCAGCTTGAACGGCTCGTCGGTTTCAGTCGGCTTGAGACGAAGTCGCAAACGATCTGAAATCACGAATGGATTAAGCTGGTAACATCCGCAGCTGGACAACGAAAAGCAGAGGAAGCCTGTTTAGCGGCGCGGGCCCCAGAGCTGAACAAAATCCGGAAAAGATTCACTTGTCAAAAGAGAATTTTTCCGGATCTTCATCCACGGCAATTAGTATATTATGTTCCTTCAGCTGTTCACTCAGATCCCGGGCTTCTTTATCACCGTATCCAAGCTTTGTTAATCGTTCATAAATATCGGACGCACCGTTGCGGAAGAACTGTTTCACGAACTCCACCGGACTTTTAACGTCTGCATCTGTATCACTGACTTTCAATTCTTTTGCAGTCGCTTTTTCCGCCTCCAGAGCCAAAGCATAAATCTGTTCCCTTTGGATGCCCTGCATCTTTAATTTATCTACAGCCTTTTGTGCTTCTTCTACGGTTACAAAAATACGAGCGGTAGGCAATAGTTCCCCCTCCTTGCAAGGAATATTACCACTCCGTCCGTAAAATGAAACAAGGAATATTTATCCTCCAATATATCTCTGGTATAACGATCTTGCTTCTACTTCCCCGGAAACGCCGTGAATGATGGCTCTTCCGTCTTTAAAAAGCACCAGCCGCTTATTTTCAATATTTAACACCAGCAGATGCCGATTCGCTTTGGAGACGTGCTGCTTATGAACGTCCGCCGTCCGCTCGAGCGATACCTGCATGTCTGGAAGAGGCTTCACCTGCACCGCATCTCTGCCGCACAGCGTTTCCGCCTTGCTTCTCCCACTCCATGCGAGCGCGGGATAAGCTGGCGATTCCCCGCAGGAAGGACAATGCTTATCCTGCAGCGAGTTCACATGAATGGAAGAGCTTTCGTTCGACCATACATCAAACGACCACAGTGTCCCGCGGAGCTGATCAAAGGAATGGGTAAGCAGCTTCATCGCTTCGGTCACCTGAGTGGCGCTTACGAATTGAACAGCCGGAGCTATAATTCCCACCGTATCACACGTTTCTCCTTCCATCGGAATGCCCTTCATCAGGCAACGCAGGCACGGCCCTTGCCCCGGCCTTACGGTATAGCTCAGTCCGTAGGCGCCCACACAGGCTCCGTAAATCCACGGAATTCGGTGCTTCAACGCTGTATCATTAATCATCAGCCGTGTCTCCATATTATCGAGTCCGTCAATAATAAGGTCTGCAGGCATACAATTTTCGAGCAGGGCCGGATCTGCTTCTCCCACAATGATTTCAATAGAAGCATCACTCCGAATATCAAGCAGTCGTTTTTTCGCCGCCTCTGCTTTTGGCGTATAGGTCGCTGCGTCCGCTTCCGTATAAAGCTGCTGACGCTGAAGATTGCTTTCCTCCACATAGTCACGGTCAATCAACGTTAATTTTCCGATCCCCGCGCGTATGAGAGTTTCGGCTGTTAAACTCCCGAGAGCTCCGGCACCTACTACTATGACGTGGGCCTCCTGCAGCCTTTTCTGTCCCCTTCGGCCGATTCCGTGAAATAACCGCTGCCGGGAAAAACGTTCTTCCGTATTCAAATACTGAGGCCTCCTAAAGGGCTGCTCGCCTGGGCGTAGAATTTTTTATCTATGCGCCCTGCTTCTGCGCCAAGCGCTCCGGCCCTCACTGCCAATTTCATCGCTTCTGCCATTTTTACAGGATCGCCCGCGCCCGAAACGGCCGTATTCAGCAGGACACCATCAGCGCCGAGCTCCATGGCATAAGCAGCATCCTTCGGACTCCCAATACCTGCATCTACAATCACCGGGACTTCCGCCTGTTCAATAATGTGGGACAGGTTGTAAGGGTTAATGATCCCAAGTCCCGTGCCTATAGGGGAGGCCCCTGGCATCACTGCATGAACCCCAAGCTCCTGAAGCTTTCTGGCGAGCACAACGTCATCGGACGTATAGGCAAGGACAGTAAACCCTTCGTTCAGCAGCTGTTCTGAGGCCCGTAGCGTTTCCACGGGATCCGGCAGAAGCGTTTTATCGCAGCCGATCACTTCTACTTTAATCATGTCACACATGTTGGCCGCCTCTGCCAACTTCGCAGTGCGCACAGCTTCTTCAGCTGTTTTGGCCCCGGCTGTATTTGGCAGCAGCCGGTACTTTGAGACGTCCATCTGTTCAAATGGATCAGGCTGGCTGCTGTCAAACAGGTTCATTCTGCGAACGGCAAAGGTCAGTACCTCTGTTTCCGATGCTTCTACAGCCTGCAGCTGCGTCCTGGCGTCTTTATATTTCCCGGTGCCGAGAAATAAATTCGATTCAAACGTCATATTGCCGATACTAAGCATTTGTTCATCCGCCTCCTACAAAATGAATGATTTCGATTCTATCCCCGTCCATTAAACCTTCCTGCTGGTGAAATTCTTCAATTACAATAGTGCCGTTGCGCTCCACCACTGTTTTTTTGTGGGCGATCTGAAGCTCTTCAAGTAAATCGGCTACCGTGGTACTGTTCTCAATATTCTGTAATTGACCATTAAGCGTGATCTGCATGAATAATTCCTCCCTTTCGTATTTGAGGATCTACGGCAAACAGGTGCTTCCAGTCCTCGCGAACGCTTTTCCCCTCGATCCGGTCAGCCATCCAGCTTCCGCTCAGTGCTGAAAGCAAAATACCGTTTCTGTAATGGCCGGTCACTACCCACAAACCCCGTTCGGTCTGTCCCATATATGGCAGCCCGTCTCCTGTCTGCGGCCGGACACCGCTCCAAAGCCTTTCAATATTCGCATGCTTCAGCCCCGGCACTAAATGCACAGCTGCTTTCATCAGCTCCTGTACCGAAGCTACAGTGACACCTGTACTCGAGTCGCCGGGTTTTTCTGAAGCGCCTATAAAGATTTCCCCGTCCTTTTTCGGAACAATATACACCTGCGGAGTGTGGAGGGTGTGTCTCAAATTCTCCCGGGGCATGCGTACGGACAAACACTCCCCTTTCACCGGATAGAGGGTGAACTGCTTCTCATCCAACAGCTCCGCCCCGGCGCTTCCCCCGGTAAAAACAACTTCTTCCGCTTCAACAACTCCTTCACTTGTTTTCACACCGTAAACGCGGCCGTCAGCTTCCAAAAGACGATCCACTGAAGTATTTTCCCGTACCATTGTCCCGCGGGCCTTTGCTGCTTTGGCAAGAGCCATTGTCCATTCATAGGCACGAAGCTGGCCGTCTTTTGGAATGGACCAGGCGCCCCGTATATTTTCGGAAAGCGCCGGCTCCCTGCGCAGTGCTTCATATGGCGAAAGCCACTCCGCGCCGTAGCTGCTTCCTGCAGCGCGCTGGTATTTTTTTTCGCCCGCCTTATCCCATACAGGCTTCAGCATCCCGTTGTTCACATAGGAAACGTCCATTCCACTGATCGCTTCCACTTCAGGGACCAGTTCTTTAAACAGCGCCCGGCTTTCCAGGGCGAATTCCTGAAAAAGGCCAGGCCCCTCCCATTCAGACTGGGCTCCGAGCATACCGGCAGCCGCTTTTGATGCTCCGGAAGCGATGGTTTCTTTTTCGATGACCATCACACGACGCCCCCGTTTGCTTAACTGATATGCAAGCGAGCATCCCTGTACCCCTGCGCCCACAATAAGAACTTCTGTATCAGCCTTCATTGTCATCACTCCTTAACCGGATTCTGAGCTCTTCGGCTGCTTTCCCGGGTTCTGCCGCATCATAAAAATATGCAATGGCTGCCACCCCGGACGCTCCGCAGTTTATACCTTCTGCTGCCTTGTCAGCATCAATTCCTCCGATGGCAATCACGGGGATGCGGACGCTTTCCGCCACAGCTTTCAACGCCCGGACTCCGCGCGGCGGCTTTCCAGGTTTACTGTCTGAGGCAAACACATGACCAAAATACAGCCATGATGCCCCCTCCTGTTCACTTCTTTTCGCTGCCTCTACAGAGTGTATCGACTGCCCCCAGCTTACAGATGCCGGATAGATTGTACGACGCTCCGGCAGGTGGGTACCGGCCAGCCCATATGCAGCAGCAAGCTCCGGTTCATTATTTATGATCAGCTGCGCGGGGGCGGTTCCTTCTTTTAATGCCAGCTCGACGGCCCTTTCCTTTTCACGCTTTGTCCATTCAGGCGCCCGTATATGCACGTAATCGACGATTCCTGTGAGCTCCCTCGTTTTTTCGCCCCACGCCCCCACTGTTATATCCGGCGGCGATACCGCATGTATACACGGCTTCGGTTTGTAATCCATAAAAAAACCTCCTTCCAGAAGGAAGGAGGCTGCCTGTTAAAAGGTTCAACATGGCTGCTTCCCTCCGCTGGCTCTCCAGATCAGGTTCAAAGGGTTCCGGATGTTTCTCCGGTCTCAGCCTCAGCAGGCACCCCCAGCAAATATAATATTTTCCACAAAAAACCCCGCTTTCATTTAGAAAGCGGGGGAGATAGTCGTATTGGCATCTCTTCCCCACTTCCCTCCGCTGGTATAATCCAGATCAGGTTCAAAGGGATCAGCTTTACGCTGTCTCAGCCAACAGGCACCCCTAGTGGTTGGTATTATTTATATCATAACGCGGTACTCTTCTTCCGTCAATTCGATGCGGAATTTTATGCCTGGAAAATCGACAGCACCACCCACAGGGAAGGAACGCTTAAAATAGTCGTCACCAGTGTAATACTCGAAACAAGCTGGGGGTTGGAATCAAATTGTACAGAAATCATTGCCATGGTTGCTGCACTCGGCATCGCTGTTGAAACAACCAGCACGGTCGTTAACGTGTCGCTGGTCTGCAGCAGCAGGGCAATTACGTAAGCGAGAGCCGGCGCGAATACAAGCCGTAAAAACGTACCTGCACTAACAAGCTTCCAATCCATGCTTTTGACGGATATGCGTGCAAGCTGCATCCCCAGGATAATCATAACCACCGGTATTGCAGCGCTCGCGAGCATATCGAGGGCTTCATAATAGGTCGCTCCGACCGGTATCCCGGTCAGCTGGAAGACAATACCGGCGAGCAGTGCATAAAATACCGGCATCCGCAGTACCGTCCGGAACGCGTCAGCCGCATCCATATTGGCACTGTTTGCGATATAGACGCCTACAGTATTCATCAGCATCGTCTGAATGACCATAAAAACGATAGAGTAGGCAAAGGCTGTATCACCAAACGCAAAAGCAATTAACGGAGCACCGTAATTGCCCGCATTCATAAACACGGTAGAGAGCATCATGCCGGTTTCGTTAGCTTTCGGCCATTTACGCACGTAGGACACTAATTTGATCAGCCCGGTCATAACCGCTAAAAATACCAGGGAAAACAGAGCCATCGACAGCATATCGCTGTTCAGCTCTCTTTCATAGAATGTCCGGAAAACAAGCGCAGGCGTCAATACATAAAGAGCGACAGCCGACACCGGCCGAATATCCACTGCCTGTCTTTTCTGCAGCAAATAGCCAATCGTAAATATTAAAATGATTGGGATCAATACATTGATCAGCACACCCATGCGGAGCCCTTCCTTCTTTCCTCAAATTTAATGCCTCTTAACGCTGGCCGCTTTTTCTCAGTAATCGTGCCGCAGCATCTGCTTTAAAATACGTTTTTCTTTACGTGATACAAGAATATACAAATAATCACCGGCCTGGATTATTGTCTCACCAACCGGAGTGACCAGTTCATCGTCCCGGACAATCGCGCTGATCAGCGCAGATGCGGGAAATTCAATGCTTTGGAGCGTCTGCCCGACAATCGGCGTCGCTTCATTCGTTTGAAATTCCATAATTTCTGCGTTCGCTTTTCCGAGTGATACGAGCTCCAGGGAATGAGTTGGCGCTTCGCGGAGCGGACCGGATAGGTGAAGCCATTTCGCTAATGGAGCGATGGTCGCCCCCTGGATCAGCGCAGACGTCAGCACGATAAAGAAGACGACATTAAAAATTTGGCTGCCCGACTCCACACCAGCAACAATCGGGTATGTAGCCAAAATAATCGGCACCGCCCCGCGCAGACCTGCCCAGGATAAAAATATATTCTGCTTTGGTTTATAGCCGAAAAAGGAAGTCGACAAAAACGTAGCCAGCGGACGGGCCAAAAACATTAAAACCGCTGATAATATGAGTCCCATGGTGATGTTTGACCAGGTCAAAATGTCTCTCGGGAAAGCAAGCAATCCCAGGATGATAAACATGCTTATTTGGGACATCCACGCCATGCCCTCGTTGAACCGGTAAATCGGCTGGCGGTAAATCAAATCGGAGTTACCTATTAAAAGCGCTGCTACATATACTGCCAAAAACCCGCTTGCGCTCATGCTTGAGGTCACACTGTAGGTTAACAGCGCGAAAGCGATCGCAAACAGAGGATAGAGTCCACTAGAATCCAAGTTAATACGGTTAATGGTCCATGAGGCTGCCCATCCGAACAACCCGCCCATCGCAAGACCGGCGCCCATCTGCCAGAAAAATGCACCGGATAGCAGCCAGACGTTTGGCGAATCTGCCAATATTAATTCAATAAAGAAGAGCGTTAAAAACACCGCCATTGGGTCGTTACTCCCCGATTCCGCTTCGAGGGTGGACCCCATTTTTTTATCAATGCTCCGTCCCTTCAAAGCGGCAAAGACGGCAGCGGCGTCTGTCGAACCGACTGTAGCTCCGAGAAGCATCGCCTCGAGCCAGGTCAGATCAAGCAGCTGCTTTGCCACCAGCCCCATCAGGGCAGCCGTAAACAGAACGCCAAACGTGGCGAGCGTTACGGAAGGCCCCACCACCGGTCTGATATCGCGCCACCTTGTCTGGGTACCCCCTTCAAACAAAATAATGATTAGGGCTATAATTCCGACGGTTTGGGCAAGCTGGACATTTTCGAACTCAATAATGCCAAAACCATCATTTCCCATCAGCATACCTAGAATAATAAACAAAATAAGTGAGGGCACGCCGAGCCGTGTCGAAAATTTCGTTACGATGACACCTAAAATAAGCAGAAGTGCCCCTAATAATATAAATGAATCCACATTCGCGTTCCCTTCAAACAATGCCCGCTTCCTCCTTTCACCTGCCGCAGTTGTACCCCTGGCTTCTTTATGTATTACTTGCATGATACATGTAATTTTCGTTTAAAAAATAATGATATTCAGGCCATCTGGTCTATCCTTTCTATACCCAAAAATGCCCGCATATAAAAAAGCATGCTGTTTTGCAGCATGCTCTCTGTATTACCCAATCACATCGTAGCCGATGGACAGGATAATTGCGAATAAAATGATCCATATAATCCAGAACATAGCGTGTTTTCTCCCTGCCCGCCGACGCACAAACATCATTTCCATTACCCCGATAAATATGAGGGCCAACACACCTTTAATAATGGAAAGGAGCGGGAAGCCATACAGCGCCACCATACCTGCGCCAGAAAGAATCATGATAACCACGAACAGCCGCTCAATCATCATTGTTACTTTTTGTTTTGGGAAAAGGTAGCTGATCAAAAAGAAAATGATCAAAAACGCCCATGAACCGGAATGTGCTTCGTATAAGATACTTTGAAGATCCATATGTTTTCCTCCTTTCAGTCTTTATTAAGTTTCTACTCCAAATGTTTCACCTGATTGTAACTATAATCAAAATAAAGCCTGCGCTCAAGCCGTAGCAATTTTTGTTTTTGAACGTTTTATGGCGCTATCAGCTTTAGACCTACAACCGAAGCAAGGATCACCGCAATACTTATAAGCCTGCCCGTATTTGCAGGCTCTTTATACCAAAGCATCCCGAACAGTGCGCTCCCTGCTGCGCCTATACCCGTCCAGACAGCGTACGCAGTGCCCATCGGGAGAGTCTGCATCGCCAGCGAAAGGAGAAAAAAGCTTGCTCCAAATCCGGCAGCAATCATGAACAGCGGCCAGATGGCCCGTTTTTGAATCCATTCGTTAATCATAGAAACACCAATCATCTCAAAAATACCTGCACCGATCAAATACAGCCATGTCATCACTGTCCACCGCTCCCTTCATTTACTCCTGCCCGGCCGGAAGCTGTATGCAGACCGGCAATTCCGGCAATCAGCATGAAAATAAAGACCAGCTTGATCCATGCGAACGGCTGACCGAAAAAGATCATATCAAGAACCGTCGTTCCGATCGTCCCAATGCCGACAAAGGCCACATACGATGTGCCTACAGGAAGATGCTCGCCTGCCCGAATTAAAAAGAGAAAGCTCAGTACGATAGCTACTAGTGTTCCTGCCCATTCCCATCCGGCCGATGCATGCTTCAAACCGATGACCCAGAGAATTTCAAATGCTGCTGCCACAGTGACGTTAATCCATCCCATTACAGCCCCTCCTTGTCGGCGCTTGCTTAATTATTTCCCGGAAATATTCATTTCAGCTTTCAGCCGCGAAAAAACCCGGGAAGTCTTCGCAGCGAAGATCTCCCGGGTTTTTATCCCTCCGTGGCGCAAACTATTTGTTTGCGGGTTTTCTCTCGGACCAGACCGGCTCTGCCGCGGAACCCTAGAAAACATTCTGCCCCTCAGTATATCAAATTTCGGGATATTGTCTACGAGGAGGCATTGTCTTTAGATGGAAACACAAATTCCACACCATTTTCTTTTCGTTTTAATTTGGCGTCAAACGGCTTTTTTCCTTTAAACCCTTTGATCACCTGCGTTTCACCTTTTTCACACAGCTTTTTAACCTGAGCCTGAGTAATTTTTTTCTTCAGTAACGTTTTTGGCACGGTGAATTTACAGCCGTTGGCATACTCACTGCAGCCGTAGAAGGACTTCCGCTCCATCAGCTGTCCCTTTTGGCATACGGGACAGAGAGCGATTGGCTCTGCGCGCTGCGGCTGTTTTTTAGACGTGGCTACCTGCTCCGGATTTGTCTGCATATTGGTTATGCCGGCAGGCGCTTCTTCGACCAGTTTTTTCGTAAAAGCCTCTGTCTGCTTTAAAAAAGCTTCCTTATCCGCTTCCCCGCTGCCGATCTGTTTTAAAAAAGCTTCCCACTTCGCGGTCAGCAGCGGCTTGGACAAAAGTGTCCCTTCTACTACTTCGCACAGCGCCCGCCCTTTAGCGGTCACTTCCACAATGTTCTTTTGAATCCGGATATATTCCTGCTTTTGCAGTGTTTGAATAATGGTACTACGCGTCGCTTCGGTCCCGAGACCCTCCGTTTCCTGCAGTACTTTTTTAGATGTTTCATCATCCTCGATCCATTTGCCGCAGGACTTCATCATGTTGATCAGCTGTCCTTCGGTATAAGGCTTGGGCGGCTGGGTTTCCTTTTCAGCTGCCTGGACATACGCCTCCACCTGCTCTCCCCTGGTTAATGGAGGGAGAGTATTGTCCTCCTGGTCTTTCTTCTTTTTTGGTCCCGGAAAGAGCTCCTTCCAGCCCAGCTGCTTGTCCACCCGGCCCTTGCTTTCAAAAATAAGTCCCTGGACGTCGGTTTCAACAGTCGTTTCTTCATACATATAGTTGCGGTGAAACATAGCGAGCACGCTGTTCATAACTTCTTTGTACACCTGCTGCTGGGCCTGGTTCAGCTTTTCAAACTGCGTCTGGCTCAGCACTTTTTTGGTCGGAATGATCGCATGGTGCTCCTGGACTTTGCTGCCGTCTACAAACCGCTTCGAAGGCGTAGTGGACGCCGGTTCAAAGGAGACGTTCATGCACTCCTGCATCCGGGACAGGTTTCCTTTCAAGTAGTTAAATTCCCCTGACGTGATATGGCGGGTATCCGTTCTCGGATAGGAAACAGCTTTTAATGGTTCATCATACAGGCTCTGTACCGTTTTAAGCACGGCCGACGGACTCATTTTATACTTTTTGTTCATCGTCGTCTGCAGGCTCGACAGCGAATGAAGAAGCGGGGGCTTTTCCTGCTTTTCTTCTTTTTTTATGCTGCTGATCGTGCCTTCGGTATCCTTTTTCAATCCATGCTCCTTCCAGATACGGAGCACCTCTTCCTTCGAGCCGAAGCGCTTTTTATACTTTCCTTTATACTCCCCCGCTTCCGCACGGAAGGTTCCTTCAAGCTCCCAGTAAGGCTCGGGCTCAAATGCCTCAATTTCCTTCTGCCGGTCGTAAATAAGCTTGAGTGTTGGCGTCTGGACTCTGCCGACACTGAACACTTCATTGATGCCCTTCTGCTTTAACAGCAGCGTATACAGACGGCTCGCGTTCATGCCGACAATCCAGTCGGAAAATTGGCGGGCCCGCGCCTCCTCATAAAGAGGGAGATAGTCTGCTCCCTCCCGGAGCTGCTCAAACCCTTTATACACTTCATCCTTTTCCAGACTGTTGATCCAAAGACGCCGGGTGGGTTTATGGGAGGTTTTCGTATAGTCGATGACGCTTCGCGCAATGTTTTCGCCCTCCCGGTCGCAGTCGGTCGCAATAATAATGCTGTCGGCCTCCTGAAGCATCTGCTTGACGATCTTCAGCTGCTTGAACGCCCGCGGGTTAGGCTTAAAGCGAAAATGGGCGGGAAGCATCGGGAGAGTGTCGAGCGACCATTTTTTCCAGGAAGATTCGTAATCGGCCGGAGCGCGGAGCTCGAGCAGATGGCCAAACCCCCAGGTAAGCACTGCCCCGTCCGGAAACAGACTGCACGGCTTCAGCCTCATATATCCGTCTTTTTTCTCCTGTATTTGAAACGCGGCCGCATAGGCTTTTGCCTGGGACGGCTTCTCCGCTAAGATCACTGGCATAAAGAAATTCCTCTCTTCGCTGATTCCTTTGAATTCAAGAACATTTGTTCTTTAATTATAATGAATCTGTCACAAAAACGAAAGATGAAGCCTGCCTTTCATATACTCAACTTCGGCCGGGCGTGATACACTAGCATTTGTGAAAACAATGGAAGGACGCTTCCACTCGAAGAAACCACCATTCGGGAGGAGAAATAGACAAATGAAGCCTTTAAAACAGCAGGGATACGAATATTATGATTTAGCCGATATACTGCATGACAGCTACAGCGACGAAGACCTTGCTGCTCTCACCGCAGCCTTTGACGATCTTCCGGCAGATGACTACGCTCCGGATCTGAATCGTTACCGGCAGTACGGCCGTGCCGTTATTTTTCCGGGCACCCACCGAATCGAATGGCTGCCGGAAACAGTTAAAAACGGCAAAAGCTACTACGATTATTTTCAGGGATCGTTCAATCCGGAATATCCCGATGCGAGCCGCCGCTTCCCTGCAATTCCCGAACACGTCAGGCACAACCGGCTGCTTGAAGCACTGATCGCCTTTAATTTCCGCCAGACATTCTGGACGCGCGAAGATGCGCTGATGCCTTTTCATGCGGGCGTCCACTTTGTGAAGCTTCATGTTGAATCGGGAGAGGACGAAGCTTTTTCCTCACCAAACACACTGCACCAGGACGGCGAGCCGTTCACGTTTGCCCACCTGATCCGCCGGCGTAATATCGAAGGTGCCCGGAACGTCATTTCTGTGCCGGAGGTCCGCGGACGGATGCCGGAGGACGTTGAAAAGGAAAAAATTACTGACTCCTTTTACATGACCCGTCCGCTTGAATCCTACGGGGTGTATGATCCGCTGGTCACTCATTACGTCGGCTCTGTCCGTAAGGGACCGGAGGACGGACCTGGAGAGCGTTCTGCTATTTTAATTGACTATCAGCCGACCGTCGTTGCCAATCCGGATGAAATCCGCAGCATGCACGGCGACACAAACAATATGGATTATGTATAAACCGAACCCCCGGCGCCTGCTGCCCCGGGGGTTTACTATTTATCTGCTTAGTTCACAGAGGTTAATGACACAAGCTCGTATTCAATCGTTGTCCGGTGGGATTCCCATTCCACCCGGTGAATAACCGCCTTGCCAAAAGGTACTTTTTCGGCAAAGGTGTGAATTGGAAGCGGGTGATCGAGCGGAAACATTTGATAATTATCTTTAATCAGCCGAAAATTTTTCTCATCAAGGCGCTCGGCCTGCTTATTCGTAATAATTTCCCAGTTCATTTCTACAGAAAAACCCATATTCGTCCCTCCTGCTCCCTTGTCTCTATAATAATAACGCTTACTTATCTATTTCCATTATGGCAGATTTTTAAGCGATTGTACGATTAAATCCCAAAATTTATCATTATCGACTGCTGTTGCGACCTGCACCGGCCCTTCTGCAGCGGAAGTATCAATGACTGTTTCCCCGTACGTATGCTTTCCCACTGTTTCAACCTTTACCTCGGCCGATTCAAATGTAAACAGGGACGGTTGCAGGCATACTGCCACCGCGCAAGGGTCATGAACCGGCGGAAGCGTCAGCTGAAAATGCTCCTCGTAGGCACGCTGGAAGTGATCAAGAAGTTCATAGGTAAACTGGGCCGCCATTGTTGGTATCTCTTTAATCCTTTCCACCACGGCCTCGGAGGATAACGCCTGATGAGTAACATCGAGGCCGCACATCGTGATTGGAATACCGCTTGTAAAAACGATCTCTGCCGCTTCGGCATCCGCATAAATATTAAATTCTGCTGCAGGTGTCCAATTGCCAAATGTGCCGCCGCCCATAATCGACAGATGGCGGATACGACCAGCTGCCTTCGGATTTTTCCGGCACAGTAGTGCAATATTGGTAAGCGGGCCGGTCGCAATAACAGTAATTTCTTCCTCCGAATGAAGCAGTATATCTTCCATTACATCCACCGCGTGTCGTTCCTCCACCATATGTGTCGGCGCTGGAAGCTCCGGTCCGTCGAGGCCGGATTCCCCGTGAATAGAAGGAGCGTGCTCCGGCGTACGGACCAGGGGTCTTCCCGCTCCTTCCGCCACTGGCACTCCACTCAGTCCTGCAGTATCAGCGGCCACTAAAGCGTTTCTTGTTGTCTTTCCTATATCAGCATTTCCTGAAACAGTCGTCACAGCCCGGATATCCATGTCCGGATGACCGGCTGCGAGAAATAATGCGATTACGTCGTCGTGTCCCGGGTCCATATCCATAATTACTGGTGTTTTCATCTGCTGCTTCCTTTCTCTGCATAACTGTATGTTTATTCAAACCAAAAGCACCGCCGACCGGCGGTGCTTTCCTGCTTCGGACTCTGGCGCTTAAAGTCCTGCTTCGTAGTTCAATTTTTTCGACATTTCCCGGAACTGCTGCTCGTCAAATCCCGGGGCAAATTCTTCCGGAATATGGTCGAGGTTCGGAATTTCCCCGCCCTCCGGTGTCGGCATGTCGCTGACTACTTCGAGTTCACCCGGTGGTCCGACTGGTGTCGGTCCATTCCAGATCCGGTCAAGCATTGTGTAATCGTTATCGCTGAAACGATAGAGCTTACGGTGCGCGCCCTTCGCTTCATATTTCTGGGCGTGGTCATATTTACTGTTATCAAGGTCCGGCACCGGTAGCATTTTCGTTACATCCACGCCTGTTAATTTCTCCAGCGCTTTAGCATAGGCCACTACGTGCACTCCGCCGCGCACAAGCAGGTAGCCGCACAATTCACGGGCTGTTTCATTGTCGGTCATTTGATATACCCGCATCTTGTGCGTTCTTGCTCCGCATTCCAGGTAAAAATTGTGAAGCAGATCGTTGACGAGGTTACCGCTTGTAAAAACATTGTCCCCTGTCCACGGCGCTCCCATCGAATCCTTCGGTACAGCGTTTTGACCGGCAAAAATAAAGCTTTGTGGATTTCTTGCATCCATAGCTTCACTGAGCGGTGTGCTGTCCGGATTGGCCGGGTCCTGGCCGCTTTGGCTTGTGGAACCCTGCAGACATAAATTTATTGTATTGGCAACCAGCTCTACGTGTCCGAGTTCCTCAGCTGTAATGCTTGCAACTAAATCATAAAACGGGCGTAGCTGTTTTTTGCTGCGAAAATTAAACGACTGGAATAAATAGTTATTGAGCGTTGACATTTCACCGAATTTTCCACCTAAAAGCTCCTGTACGACGTTGGCTGAGTTAGCGTCTGGATTACTGGGCGTTGGGAGGTCGATCTGCAGTTTATCAATTCTCTTAAACACAATGATTCCTCCTATAGGTTTAAATTCGTATTTCGCTA
Organism: Marinococcus sp. LNHM3E3-2.2; assembly: GCF_056034385.1. Lineage (NCBI taxonomy): Bacteria > Bacillati > Bacillota > Bacilli > Caryophanales > Bacillaceae > Marinococcus > Marinococcus sp. LNHM3E3-2.2. Next base: position 204,162 of record NZ_JBQLIC010000004.1, on the reverse strand, counting down.
GCAAAATACATTAACCTATTACCTTTCCTGCCATAAAGCAAACACTCGATTTCTTTATATTAACAATATTCATTCTTTTTACACAATTACTATTGTATGCAGAATTCACTGCCCTTCCGGCTTTGAACCCATGTTTAAAAGTAAGGGGCGGCAGGAATAATGATAATTAGTTTCACTACGAAAGGAAGGATTACCCATGGATAAGAACGAAGCAAAGAGACACGCACTCGATATCATTGACAGCAACAAAGTAGGCGTACTTGCCACAATTGAAGGCAACAAGCCCCACTCCCGCTATATGACGTTTTACAATGATAATTTCACCCTTCTCACACCGACGAGCAGCAAGACCCACAAGGCAGAGGAAATCGAAAAGAATTCCAACGTCCATATTCTGCTCGGCTACGACGGTGAAGGATACGGAGACGCTTTTGTTGAAATTTCCGGCAAAGCAGTAATCCGTCATGACCAGGAGACGAAGGAAAAGGTTTGGACTGACAGTGTGCAATCCTGGCTCGGTTCCCCGGACAACCCGGAATATATTGTCCTCGAAATCCAGCCGGACTCTATCCGCCTGATGAACTCCAAAGGAGACACTCCTGAGGAAATCGATTTTTCTTCTTAAGTCAATAATAGCCCCCGCCGGCACCAGTCCGGCGGGGGTTATTTTTATAAAGCCTTCCAGGCTTCTTGAATATCCATATCTCCTGCAAGCAGTTCGACCGTTTGTCCCCGGGCGTTCTCAATGTCGAGGGCTGCGATCATCGTGCGGGCAACGTCCTCTCTGGAAATATCTCTTTGTTCGGGGTTGGAAAGCTTTTCTGCAAGCTCAATTTTTCCTGTTCCCTTATCAAACGTAAGCTTTCCCGGACGAACAATCGTATATGGCAGGCCGCTGCTCTGCAGATGCTTGTCTGCGTTCAGCTTTGCTTCTGCATAATGCTTAATAGGTCCCTGCGGATTGTCGACACCAATTCCGCTCAGCATAACGTAGTGCTTCACGTCCTGCACTCTTGCCGAATCAATGGTTTTTTTTGCCCCCTGCTGATCTACGCTCACTGTTTTTTCAGGTCCGGTGGAAGAGCCGGAGCCAGCGGCGAACATAACAGCATCCATGCCCTTCAAAGCGGCCGCCGTATTTTCTTCAAGGTCTGCAAGAATCGTGGATGCCGCACCCAGTTTTTTCAGCGCATCTGCCTGGGAGACTTCACGCACCATAGCATGCGGTGTATGCTCCGGGTGGGCTGCAAGCTGCTCCACCAGCAAGCGGCCCGTATGTCCGTTCGCTCCTATGACTAATACATCCATTTTAGTGCCTCCTTTTTTACATTTGTTCCCTGCAGTCCTCAGTTTAAACGTCTTCCCCCGGCTTCTTACCCCACTCGTTTCGTGTTTCTCCCGGGCACTCTCCACGTTTTTTTCGGAATTTACCCGGTCTTGAATAGATAGAAAGAATCACCGCGGAAAAAATAAGAAAGATACCAAGTCCCTGCCAGCTGCTCAGCCTGTCCCCAAAAGCGAATACACCAATCACAATGGCCACCATCGGCTCCACAGTTGATAAAATCGCCGCTTTACCCGACTCGATATATTTCAGCCCGATCGTAAACAGTATATACGCAGCAATCGTGGAAAGAAGAATGCCTCCAAGACCGTACATCCACATCATCGGCTCCTGTATGGCTTCTTCGTTTGCCAGAAGGCCGCTGAAAGGAACCATCACCAACCCTCCGGCAAGCATCGTGTAGGCAGTGATCGTAATGGAATGGTACTTCGGCGTTACAAATTTACCGAGAATACTGTACAGGCCGCAGCATAAACCAGAAAGCAAACCGATCATAAGAATCGGCAGCGACATTCCGCCTGCTCCACCCGGAAGCAGGCCGGCCACCAGCGCACAGCCGGCGATGGTAAGCAAAATAGCCGCCAGCTTGTGCATTGTTATTTTTTCTTTAAATACAAACCTTGAAATGAGGGCTACAAACACCGGACTTGTGTAAAGAAGCACCACTGCAATCGAAAGCGAGGCTTCATTCATCACAGTGAAATAACACCAGTTAAAGAGGGCTATACTGCCGACGCCGAGCCCGATAAAGTGCGGCAGATCATACCACCGGACCTTTAGAAGATACGGACGGATCAGGGCTACAGCCAAAAAAAGAATCAGAGCTGAACCCGCCATGCGCAGAGCCACTACCTGGTCGGGTTCGATATTGTACCTGTACATGTTCTGCACGAACAACCCCGTAAACCCCCAGAACGAAGCACCGGCGACAGCAAATAAATAAGCAGTGGATGGTTTCATAGCTGCTCCCCCTTGTATAAATCTTTTTCCTTCAGCTCCGCTATCATCTCAAATTTCCCTGGCCGCTTTCTATATATTTTTAATTATTCTTAAATAGTATTGACCTTCCCTGATCTTAAATGTTTGAAAAAATACAGCGTGAGGTATATTATACATTGCTACCGGGTATTATCCGGTAATTATGAAAGGATGGTTGCTATGCATACCGATTTTACAAAGCAGTATATAAACGGCTCCTGGGTGAGCGGCTCATCCAGCAAAACAATTGAAAATACTAATCCTTATAACGGCGAATCACTGGGAACAATAGCTTCCGCAGACGCCAATGATCTTGACCGCGCTTATCAGTCGGCCAATGATTATCAGAAAACCTGGGACGCTCACAGCCCAGCCGAAAAACAACAGTATATCCACCGGCTGTACGATGTTATGCAGAAACAGAAGGAAACCATTGTGGAATGGCTTATCAAGGAATCCGGAAGCAGCAGACTGAAGGCAGAAACTGAGTTCAACACAGCTTCCAACATTGTTTTTGAATCTGCGTCCTTCCCTAATCGGGTTCACGGAACGACTGCTCCTTCAAACACTCCCGGCAAAGAAAACTACACCTTCCGGTCGGGCAAAGGAGTTATTGGTGTTATCGGCCCATGGAACTTCCCGTTCCATCTTGCAATGAGAACAATTGCACCAGCAGTGGCAACAGGTAATACCGTCGTTGTTAAGCCAGCCTCCGACACACCGGTTACATCCGGACTGCTGATTGCAGCATTGTTTGAAGAAGCCGGATTTCCAGCAGGCGTCATTCACGTCACTGCCGGACGCGGCTCTGAAATTGGCGATGCCTTCGTCACTCATGAAGTACCAGCTCTGTTATCGTTCACCGGCTCCACGGAGGTCGGCACGCATATTGCTGAGCTTGCGGCGAAAAACTTAAAGGAAACCGCTCTTGAGCTTGGCGGCAACAATGCCATGGTCGTTCTTCAGGACGCCGAGGTGAAAAAAGCTGCCAAAGCAGCAGTATTCGGGTCCTTCCTTCACCAGGGACAGATTTGTCTCGCATTGAACCGCGTCATTGTTCATGATGACATTTACGACGAATTTGTCGAAGAGTTCACCCGTGTGGCAAAAACGTTAAAAGCTGGTGACCCTTCGGATGAAAATGTCATCGTCGGCCCGATCATTAATGAAGAACAGGTCAACAATATTGAGAACCTGGTTCAGGGTACAATTGATGCCGGAGCTAAACTTCAGACAGAGTTTGAAATCAACGGCCAGGTTATACCGCCGGTGGTCCTTTCCGAAGTAACTAATGACATGCCGGCAGCAAAGGATGAAGTCTTCGGCCCTGTTGCAACGTTAATCCGGGCATCGAGTGAGGACGAAGCCATCCGTATCGCAAACGATTCTCCTTACGGCTTGAGCGGATCGGTCTTCACCCAGGACCGTTACCGGGGCATGCAGGCAGCTCGGCGTATTAATTCCGGCATGGTTCACGTAAACGACCAGTCTGTAAACGATGAAGCGCACCTGCCGTTTGGTGGCGAGAAGCAATCCGGTATCGGACGCTTTAACGGCGAATGGGTTTTAGATGAATTTACAACCGAGCAGTGGATCAGCGTACAGGCGCAGGACCGCCCTTATCCATTGTAAATTCTCCGGAAACCTGAAGATGAATTTGTTCTGTTTCCTTTTATTACCTTGCGGCCTGCCCTAAAATTGATTACTCTGTAAAGAGAGGGGTAAGGAGGTTTGGAAGTGGAACAAGAAAAAGACGTAAAAATATTTGATAAAGACGAACTTTTGTATTTTGATGGAAAAGAGTGTCGGATGATCGCAGAATATGAACGTACAATTTGTGTTGAATACGTTCATTACCCGTTCGCCGGCCAGGAGGAAGAATTTCCGTATCCACGCGTTATTCTCCGCAAAGGAGAAGTCGAGCGCTCGGCGGTCTAAACGAAAAGTTTGCTTTAAAATAACAGCAAAAACAGGGACTGTCCTTTTCCGGGGCAGTTCCTGTTTTTATGTTTCTTCACCTTCGGAGGGAAGGGCAGAAGGTTTTTATTTTTTTGTCTGAAGCCACTCTGGACTTCTGGCAAAACGTTGATAAGCCTTAAAGATGTCCTGCTTTTGATCCCCTTCCGCTGCCGCGAGCCGGAATGCTTTTTTCATTTGCTTCTTTTGTTCTTCCCGGGTGCTGTTGTTGTCAATAAAATGAGCGGATACCATCGCACCCCAGGCTTCCGGTGAACGCCGGTGTCCTCTTTGGCTCTTCCATAAAACAGCAAAAATCCCCACCGCCATTACTGCGGCTGTCTTTTTTAAGTAGCGGCGCCGGCATTCACCTATATAGGTATCTCGCATAAAAATCTCCCTTTCCTTAACTATTAAAAGCTGCTGTCTAAATTTTAACATTCCCATGCGTTTATCCATCTCTAAAAATATTTTTACCAAAATAAGTTGACATGTTCTCCAATCTATTTTAAAGTATTTATATACCCACCGGGGTAATAAATCAAAGAACGGGTAAATATCAATGAGAGTTTACGAAAAATTTTTCATTATTTTTATACCCCAACCCGTAAATGTATTTAACTTAAGGAGAGATTAGATGCAGGAAACCAAAAAGACCACCATTGTATTATTCAGCGGCGACTACGACAAAGCCATGGCAGCCTACATTATCGCCAACGGCGCCGCTGCGTACGATCACGAGGTCACCATTTTTCACACGTTCTGGGGATTGAATGCCCTCCGCAAACCGGAAAAGCAAAGCATCGTTAAAGGAAAACTCGAAGCGATGTTCGGCAAAATGATGCCCCGGGGAGCCGATCGCATGGGTCTTTCCAATATGAACTTTCTTGGCATTGGGCCAAAACTGATTAAGAAAGTCATGAAAAAACACAATGCCATGCCGCTGCCGGAGCTGATCGATATGGCCCGGGAACAGGACGTACGGCTGATCGGCTGTACCATGACCATGGATCTGCTCGGGCTTGATGAAAAAGAGCTGCGCGATGACATTGAATACGCCGGCGTTGCGGCCTATCTGGGCGAAGCGTCTGAAGGTCATGTGAATTTATTCATTTAAACTTCATTTTCTGGATGACTTCCTGGTACGAATCAAAAATTTAATTTAAAGGAGAAATAATAAATGGAACCAAAAACAACAATTGATGCTAAAGGACTTGCCTGCCCACAGCCGATTCTGAAAACCAAAAAAGCTATTAAAGACATGGAGAGCGGTGAGGTGCTTGAGCTGCACGCGACCGACAAAGGAGCGCAGAGCGACTTAACGGCCTGGACGAAAGCCGGCGGCCACGAACTGCTCGACCACAGCGAAGACAATGGCGTCTATAAATTCTGGATTCAAAAAGGCTAACAATATCGTCACCCGGGGAAGCCATGGATGTGCTTCCCCTCAAGGGAGGTTTTTCCATTGTCACTGCTGTTTATCGTCGTGATTTTCCTCCTGGGGTTTGTCGGTTCCTTTGTTTCCGGCATGGTTGGGATCGGCGGCTCGATCATCAAATACCCCATGCTGTTATACATTCCCCCGCTGCTCGGGGTAGCGGCCTTTTCCGCCCATGAAGTGTCCGGCATCAGTGCCGTTCAGGTCTTTTTTGCCACCATCGGCGGCGTCTGGGCGTACCGCAAAGGCGGCTATCTGAACGGCCAGCTGATTCTGTATATGGGCGGAAGTATTCTGATCGGCAGCTTTATCGGCGCCTATGCCTCGAATTTCTTCAGCGAAGCTGGCGTCAACATGGTGTATGCCCTGCTTGCGACCATCGCCGTGGTGATGATGTTTGTACCGAAAAAAGGCCTGGACGACCAGGACCTTACACGGATTACGTTCCATAAGCCTCTCGCCGCTGGATTGTCCTTCGTGGTCGGGATCGGGTCCGGCATCGTCGGGGCCGCCGGCGCATTTATCCTCGTGCCCATCATGCTCGTCGTATTAAAAATCCCGACCCGGATGACGATCGCGACGTCGCTTGCCGTAACCCTGATCTCGTCCATCGGAGCGACCGTTGGCAAGGTGGCGACCGGCCAGGTGCTGTACGGCCCGGCCCTGATCATGATTGCTGCCAGCCTGATCGCAGCACCGCTCGGGGCCCAAGCCGGCCAGAAGGTCAACACGAAGCTTCTGCAAAGTATATTGGCCGTGATCATTTTAGCCACCGCTGTTCAAATATGGATCCAGATTATTAACGGATAAAACGTTTGCTACTATACAGTACCGGGTATTCGTCAGTATAGAGAACGAACAAGGAGGCATTTCTATGTTTCATTATACCGTCACCACCTCGAAGTCTGTCCGTACAGCCGTTGAGGATCTTGAAGCCAACCTGAAAGAAATTAGTTTTGGCGTGCTTTGGCATTTGGATCTGCAGGGCGAATTACAGGACAAAGGCATCGATTTTCCGGACCAGCACCGGGTACTTGAAGTGTGCAATCCGAAAGAAGCGGAGCAGGTCTTAAACCAAAATAAGCTGATCGGCAATTTTCTGCCATGTAAAATCACTGTGTACGAAGAAGCAGGATCCACGTATATCAGCATGCCCCGCCCCTCTGTATTGATGGAACTGGCCGAAGAACCAGCATTAACAGCGACCGCCCAGGATATCGAACAGCGCTTGAAGCAGGGCATCGATCAGACCGTGTAAAAATTTTTAGAAGTCTATATACCCTATTAGGTATTCCGAACAGATAATTATTCGATCCACAAAGCAATAATCAAAATATGAGGTGATCCCCTATGACAGAAGAAAAACGCATCAAAGAAGTACAGCCAAAAGACGTTCAGAAGGAACTCGAACAAGGCAGCGGCGTCCAGGTGATTGACGTCCGGGAGGACGAAGAACTCGACGAAGGACGCATTCCTGAATCGGTTCATATCCCTGTGGGAGATATCTCTTCGCGAATGAACGAACTCGATCCCACACAGTCCTATGTCACCGTCTGCCGCTCCGGGAAACGCAGTGCCCGGGCAGCCGAAGCCCTCCAGGACCATGGCTTTAACGTCCGCAGCATGGCGGGCGGCATGAACGAATGGACCGGAAAAACCGAGTAACATCTATTCTACCTTGAAGGAGCGATGATTCATGTATTTGAAATATTTTTATGACACGTCACTGGCCCAGGCATCCTATATGATCGGCTGCCAGGCGACCGGCGAGGCAGCCGTGATCGACCCGTCCCGTAACATTGAAGACTATCTGCAGATCGCCCGCGAACAGGGCTTCCGTATTACCGGAGCATTTGAGACCCATATTCATGCGGACTTTGTTTCCGGCGTGACCGAGCTTGCCCGCCGGACCGGCGCCACCATCTATTATTCCACCGAAGGCGCTGACAACGGCGGCTATGAATGGGATCAGGACCTGCCACTGCATGGCGTGACCCATGGGGACGAGATTTATGTCGGCAACATCAAACTGAGAGCTCTGCACACGCCGGGCCATACCCCGGAGCACGTTTCCTATGAGCTCACCGACGGAGCCGCCACCGATCGTCCGATGGGCGTATTTACCGGCGATTTTGTCTTCGTCGGCGATGTTGGCCGTCCGGATCTGCTTGAAAAATCCGTCGGTGTGAAGGATTCCGCGGATAAAGGGGCCCGCCAGATGTTCGAGTCCCTTCAGCAGTTCAAGGAATACGGGGATTATATGCAGATCTGGCCGGGCCACGGTGCCGGCAGCGCCTGCGGCAAAGCGCTCGGCGCCGTCCCAACGAGCACCGTCGGCTACGAGCGGATGACCAATCCCGCGTTTCAGCCGACCGACGAGCAGGCCTTCGTGGACTTTCTCCTCGACGGCCAGAGCGAGCCGCCAACGTATTTTGCCAAAATGAAAGAAGTAAACAAGCAGGCTATGACCCCGCTCGCTGAGATCCCGACGGCGGTGGAAATGCAGGGCACCGGCGATGACGTGGCCGCCCTGGCCGAGCAAGACCATACGATGGTCGTCGATACCCGCAGCGCCGCCGCCTTCGCGATGGGAAGCATTCCGGGCACCATCAACCTGCCGTACCCCGGCTCCTTCGCCGAATGGATGGGCCGGCTGGCCGATTATGAGGCGGACATTTACCTGATCGCTGATCCAGCCGACTACCACGAGCTGCGCCGGATTCTCACCGGTATGGGCATGGACCGCCTGAAGGGGTTCTTTGCCACTTCGATCGTCGCCAGCGCCTCGAACCTGCGCACGTACGTGAACGAAACGCCGAAGCAGGTCGAAGAGCGCCGCCGCCACCAGGATGTGCAGATTCTCGACGTCCGTTACCAGGACGAATGGGATCAGTCGCACGTGCCGGACGCGGTCCATGTGTCGCTCCAGCAGCTGCCAGACCGTACGAACGAACTTTCCACGGAGCAGCCGGTCGCGGTGCATTGTGCCTCGGGCAAACGCTCCGCGATCGCCGCCAGCATTCTCCAGAATCACGGCTTTGACGTGATCAACGTGGAGGGCGGTTTCATGAAATGGAAAAAAGATCAGCTCGAAACGACCAGCTGAGCGTAAAAACCGGCAATTAAAATATTGGGGGCTCTGTATAATGCAGGGCCCCCTTCCAATGTTCAAGGAGGAACGGATATGAGTCACCGCTTTGACCCCGCCAAGTCCAAAAAGCTATGGAGCGAAGAACGACAGCAGGCCCTTCCGATGTCGAAGCTGCTGCCGCTTATGAATATTCAGAAGACGGATGTGATCGCGGATATCGGTGCCGGGAATGGCTACTTCACCCTTCCGATGGCCGAACAGGCCCGCCACGTATACGCGGTCGATATCGAGGACCAGATGTTAACCGAATTGAAGGCCTATGCCGAAGAAACCCGCACCTCCAATATCACGCTTCTTTTATCCAGACTGGAAAAGCTTGCCTTATCAGAGGACCAGGTCCAAAAAATCGTTGTGGCCTTTGTGATGCACGAAATCGACGACATGGACCAGGTCTTCGCAGAACTCCGGCGCGTGCTGCAGCCTGGAGGCACCATTTTCTTTTACGAATGGGAAGCCACCCCCACCGACTCCGGTCCGCCACTGGAAATCCGGCTGCCATCCGCCTCTTTTGCTCAAACGGTAGCGTCCTATGGTTTTACAACCACAACGCATGTTATCAACGACAGCCATTACATGGTAGAGGCTGTTGAAAGGTAAAGCTTTCCGCAAAAACTTTGGTGGGAGAGCGCTCTCATTCCATGTTTACGGCTAAAACATTAAAGTCTTTACAGGAAAGATCCCGCAGATACCCCATTAATTATCAAGAAAGGAGGGGAAACGATGAAGACTACGACTTCTGCCATCGGAATTGTTGAAAATCGGCTTCCTTTTTTTCTATTGGTGCTGGTCAACGTCTTTGTCGGCTCCATGGTGGGACTAGAGCGTACCGTTCTTCCGTTAATAGGCGAGGAACTGTTTGGCCTCGCCTCGGCCAGTGCTGCCCTGTCCTTTATTGTCAGCTTTGGGTTTTCTAAAGCCCTGGTCAACCTTCTGGCCGGTACGCTTGCCGACCGCTTTGGACGCAAGCAGATATTACTGGCTGGATGGGCTGCCGGTTTTTTTGTGCCCCTTCTGATTATTTTTGCCTCTTCCTGGTGGATGATTATCGTCGCCAATATCTTCTTAGGCATCAACCAGGGACTGACCTGGTCGATGACCGTGAATATGAAGGTGGACCTGGCGAAACCGACCCAGCGTGGGACAGCTGTTGGCTTGAATGAATTTGCCGGTTATATGGCCCTTTCCGTGATGGCCGCCGTTTCCGGCTATGTTGCTTCCACAACCTCGCTGCGTCCCGAACCCTTTCTTCTCGGCTTCGGTATCGTCGGTATAGGATTACTGCTTTCGCTATTCGTTCCTGATACGAGCAGACAGGTGGCACGCCAGACGGCTTCCGGAGAAGTCTCTCTGTCCTTTTGGCAGGCCTTTTCCCAAACCACCTGGAAGCAGCCGGCCCTGTCGAGCTTCAGCTTTGCCGGGCTGACGACCAATCTTAAGGATGGCATGGCCTGGGGCTTGTTTCCTCTTTTCTTTGCGTCTGGCGGGTTACCTGTCAGTCAGATTGGCATTATTGTGGCAGCATACCCCCTCGCCTGGGGGATCGCCCAATTGGTTACCGGCCCCTGGAGCGATGTGATCGGCCGCAAGCGCTTGATTGTTGGCGGTCTCTGGCTTCAGGCCTTTTCCCTTTGGGCCCTGCTTGCCGGTTCTTCCTACGGATGGTGGCTCGGAAGCTCCGTGCTGCTCGGTCTCGGGACGGCGATGGTGTATCCGGTCCTCATCGCCGCAGTCAGCGACACAGCTCCCGCTCCCTGGCGGGCCAAAGCGAACGGGGTGTACCGTTTCTGGCGGGACAGCGGGTATGCCTTCGGGGCCTTGCTCGCCGGCCTGTTCGTGGACACGCTGAACGCTTCATGGGCGATTGGCCTGGTGGCAATTCTTCCATTTGCCGCCGGCCTCGTCACACTTATACGCATGCAGGAATCATTAAACAAAATATGAATGCCCCGGCCGCAATTGATATTTACAGCATTTTTTCCATAACTACGACCCCGAACGGAGGGTGTCCTTCTCTGGCTGCAGTATATTCCCTGACTGCCCCGTAGCCCATCCGTTCATACATACGAATGTTTCCTGGCGTTGATGCCCGCACTTTACAATACACGCCTTTAAAATGTTCCTCTGCTGCGGTTTCCTCCACCCAGCGGACAAGTGCGGCAGCAGCGCCGTGGCCGCGATAGGATGGCCGGACCGATAAACGGTGAAAATAGATATATTCTTCCTCTGACCGAAAACGGATCATCGCTGCCGCTTCCCCGTCCTTCCACCAGAGGGCCGCCCGCTCTCCCTGCTCCAGTCCAGACTGAATCGCTTCTGTCGTTTCCTCAATGGCTCCTGACGGCGGCGTTTCATTCCTGTACTCCCAAAACGCTTCGTACATAATCGCGTTAATCAGAGCTGCTTCTGACGGCCCTGCTTCTTTAATTTCTTTCATTCTTTTCCTCCTGGCGCCTTCCGAGTCAATGCATATGATCATTTATCGTACCATATTTGTCTTTGTTGTTCAGGCACCAAAAAAAGAACCTGCGCTGTCGCAGGTTCTTCTCATCAGCTTGCAAAAACGTGCTGGCCGATAGATAAATTCGGTGAGCGTGTCCAAATCCAATCAGAGGTGACATCCTCTGGATTGTAGTAATACATCGAACCATAGGACGGGTCATAGCCATTCCATGCCTGCCTGACCGCTTCATATGCTGTCTGGTCCGGTGTCATGCTGTACTGTCCGTCAGCTACTGCAGTAAAAGCATTCTGCTGCTGAATGACGCCGTTTACGTTATTCGGGAATTCTGCAGATTCAAGACGGTTTAAAATAACCGCTGCCACACCTATCTGCCCTTCGAATGATTCTCCGCGGGCTTCCCCATAGACCGCCTTCGCAACTGACGTAACTTCATTTATGCGGCTGGTTGTCTGCGGACCCGCCGCACCGTCCACGGTTAAACCAAAATCACTTTGAAACTGCTGCACTGCCTGTGTTGTTGCTGAGCCGTAATAACCGGTCGCATTCGTATGTAAGTATCCCATCTGTATTAAATCCTGCTGAAGCGCCGTTACTTCCGGTCCCTGTGCTTCCGTTTCCAGCATAGATGCCTTAGTGACAGCCGGTGAAGCGAAAATAAAGATTGTAGCCATGATTGCAAAAATAGTACTGAATAATAATTTCTTTTTCACTTTTTCACCTCCAAACACAATTGTATCCAAAAAATTCAATTTTCTAAACAAATTTCCTTCGTTTCAGGAAAAGTATATAACAAGGTACTAAGTGCTGGTATTAAACTGTTCCAATTTTTACCAATAAAAAAAGACTCCCCGTGAAAATGGGAGTCCTGAACTTTATTTTAAGAAGCTTTGTCCGGTTTGTCCGTATTTTTACTTTTATCCTTCGTTTCAATATCTGTTTCTTCTCTCAGCGCTTTAAACAGCGAGTAGACCATCAGTATCATCACAATAGAAAATGGGAGCGCTGATATGATCATGACGTTCTGCAAAGCATCTATTCCTCCGGAATAAAGCAGAACGGCCGCTGTAGCCGAGAGCATAATTCCCCAGATAAACTTTACGACTGCGGACGGATTTAATGCCCCGTTCGATGTCTGCATACCAAGCACAAACGTTGCAGAATCGGCAGACGTAATAAAGAAAGAAATAATCAAAAGGAGTGTAATAACAGACAACACCGTGCTGAGCGCGTAATTATCAAATACGCCAAAGATGGCTTCCTCGGCAGCCAGGGAGGAAATGTCTGCGAGACCAGTGCTCTGGACGTTTAATGTAGCACCGCCAAACAGGGAGAACCAGATAAAGCTGACAATCGACGGAACCAGAATAACGCCAATGGTAAATTCCTTCAATGTCCGCCCTCTCGATACACGGGCAATAAATATACCCACAAATGGCGACCACGAGATCCACCAGGCCCAGTAGAAGATGGTCCACGCATTAATCCATTCCCTCGCGCTGTCGGACGTCGGAGCGATCCGGAAGCTCATGCTCGGAAGCGACTGCAGATACGTGCCGATCGTATTTGTGAACAAATTCATGGAAAATAACGTCGGGCCGACAAAAATCATTAAAATAAACAGAATGACCGTTAAGTATATGTTCGCATTACTCAGGAACTTGATTCCTTTATTTAAACCGGTATACGCTGACACCAGGAACAGCACGGTAATAACAATAATAACAATCAGCTGCACCGTATAATTGTTCGGGGTATCAAACAAATACGCCATACCGCCGGACACCTGCGCTGCTCCGATACCAAGGGTAGTTGCAATACCTGATACCGTTGCAACCAATGCAATAATGTCCACTACTTTTCCGCCGATGCCTTTTTCGTTCATAATCGGGCTGAGCATGGCGCTTACCATGCCCGGGGCGCCGCGCCGGAACGTAAAATACGCAAAACAGATAGCCGTAATACCGTAAATCGCCCACGGGTGTATCCCCCAGTGCAGGAACATGTAACGCATGGAATCAACAAGCGCCTGGTCCGTTCCGACCTCTGCTTCCGGGGCGTTCGTGGCATAGTGCGATACTGTTTCCGCCCCGCTCCAGAATACAAGCCCTACGCCCATGCCGGCGCTGAACAGCATGGCAAACCAGGTGGGATAGCTGTATTCCGGCCGGTCCTCAGGTCTTCCGAGACGGATATTTCCATACCTGCTGAAAATAAAGTAAATACACAAAAGCACAAACGCCGATACAATTAAAAGATAATACCACCCAAAACGGTTTGATACGAATGTCTGCACTGCGGAAGTGGCATTAAAAAACGATTCCGGGACTGCAACTCCGACAACCGCCATAATAAGTAGTATTACCAGGGCTCCGTAAAAAACAAAGCCTACTCTTGGTTTTTGATTGTCCACGATGGGGACCCCTTCCTGTTTATGTATGCTGAAATTTATGGAACTTTTGCATTATGCAGAATCAAACGAAAAATAACAAATACACTAATTTCATAGAATTTACCGTAATTCGCGGTATTTTGTGATTACGTGAGATAACCTCATTATATAATCATATCACCGTCTATATCGCGAATTAACTGTTTTTTCCGGAAAAATAATGAAAGGACGGTAGGTTTTCTTACGCTATTTTTCTTTCTATAAGCCTTACACCACCGCAAACACGCTTCATTATCCTTTATTTTCCTAATGCAAGCTGTTTTTTTGCTTCCACAGAGGGAATATGATTTCATATATATGCGTATAAAAATCCGACAACCTTATTCAAATAAAATTCCATCATTTTGGAGGCAGCAGTATGATTATGACCACCTTTTCCACAAAAGCCGAGCGGCTGCAGCAGCTCGAAGAAACGGTACGGGGATTCGCAGAACGGACAGAGGAGCATGACCAGAACGGCACCTTTCCAGTCGAAAATATCGATGCACTAAAAAGTATTGGCTATCCGGCCTTAACGGCCCCGGCTGCTTTTGGCGGCATTGATGCCGGCCTGCTTGAACTCGTGGAAGCCCAGGAGCTTATCGCCCGCTACGACGGATCCACCTCGCTTGCTATTGGCTGGCACGTCGGAATCGTTAAAAATTTAAACGAAACACGGCCGTGGGAGGAGCATTTATACAGCCGCGTCATGAACGACATCGTTAAAAACGGAGCCGTCCTGAACAATATCGCGACCGAAGCTGCGACCGGAAGCCCGACCCGCGGCGGCACGCCGGGCACTATCGCTGAGCTTCAACACAGCGAATGGGTGCTGAACGGACGGAAAACCTTCGCCACCATGTCACCCGTGCTTGATTACTATATCGTAACGGCCTACATCCCGGAAAAAGATGCTACAGCCTACTTTGTTGTGCCAAAGGAAGCTGCAGGAATATCTGTTGTCGCCACGTGGGATTCAATTGCCATGCGCGCGACCGGCAGTCATGATGTTGTGCTTGAAAACGTCCGGGTGCCAGAAAACCATCTGGCCCAATATATCGTTCCCGGCAATAAACCGGCTGCCGGATGGCTTCTGCACATTCCTGCCTGTTACCTGGGAATTGCACAGGCCGCAGCTGATGAAGCTGCCCGTTTTGCTGCTTCCTACTCTCCGAACAGCATTAATGGAACGATCTCGGAGCTGCCGAACGTGCGGGAAAAACTCGGCAGGATGGAGCTCAAACTTCTGCAAAGCAGGCATTTTCTCCATTCTGTTGCGCTAAAATGGGATGAATCCAGCACCGAAACGAGACAGCAGATGAAAGGCGAATTAGGCGCAGCCAAAACGAGCATTGTAAACGAAGCCGTCGAAGTAGTTGACCTTGCCATGCGGGTTGCCGGGGCCAGAAGTCTTTCCGCTTCCAGCCCGCTGCAGCGTCACTACCGTGATATTCGCGCTGGACTTCACAATCCTCCTATGGACGATATGGTCATTGACCAGCTCGCCGGCCGGCTTCTGGGTTATCAGCCTACTTCGTCCTAAGAAACCGCACGCAGCGGTTTCTTTTTTTATGCCGTTTCCTGCACCCCATTTCTATTATACGTTTGTAATATGCATCCTGATGGTATAAATAACAATGTACGCATGATTTCAATATGAGAAAGGATGTTACACATGGATCCTAGAGATATGCAGAACGGAAGCACCCCGAGACAGCGCCAGGACAAACAGCCGGGTATTGAATCGAAGATGGAGCCGCTCCCGGCTCATCCCACCGATTACCAGGGCACCGGGAAACTCAAAGGAAAAGCCGCGCTTATCACCGGCGGCGACAGCGGTATCGGGCGGTCTGTAGCCCTTCTTTATGCCAAAGAGGGAGCCAATGTCGCCATTTCCTACCTTGACGAACACGACGACGCTGAAGAAACGAAACGCATGGTTGAAGCAGAAGGAGGCAGGTGCCTGCTGCTTCCCGGAGATATTAAAGAGGAGTCCCATTGTATCGATCTCGTGAAACAAACGGCGGAGGAGTTTGGCGGATTAAACATTCTCGTTAATAACGCAGCGATCCAGCACGTCCACGAAAACGTCGAGGATATCCCGTCTGATGAATTTGAGGATGTGTTCCGCACCAACTTTTTCTCCCAGTTTTATTTAACAAAAGCAGCAATGGATTATTTATCAGAAGGCGACTCGATCATTTCCACCTCTTCAATCAACGCCTTCCGCGGCAATCCAATTCTTATGGATTACTCCGCGACAAAAGGAGCGATCACTGCCTTTATGCGAAGCATCGCCCAGAGCCTCGCTTCGAAAGGCATCCGGGTGAACAGTGTTGCTCCGGGACCTGTATGGACACCACTTATTCCTTCTTCATTTAATGAAGACGGGGTGGAGGATTTCGGACAGGACACGCTGATGAACCGTCCCGGCCAGCCATCAGAACACGCATGGCCATATGTGATGCTTGCTTCTGACGAAGCCTCCTACATGACCGGCCAGACGATTCATATTAACGGAGGCGCCTACACGTCTTCTTAATGCATAAAAAGGCTTCGAATCCACTGAGGATTCGAAGCCTTTTTTACTTTAGCTTGACCTGAATTGTTTCAACCGCATTATAGCCGTATCCCTTCTGATTCCAAAAGGCCTGCATTGGCTGCTGGCGGCCGCTGGCATCACAGGCTCTCGCCATTAATGTATATTCTCCGGCCGCAGCATCCTTCCACTCACAGAACCATTTCGTCCATGTGTACGGCGCGCTGCTTTGAGGCTCAAGCTGTGCCTCCACCCATGTCTGGCCGCCGTCCGTACTTACTTCGACCAGCTCGATGGCAGCCTCGCCCGACCAGGCAATGCCTTCTATTTCGTGCGTTCCTTCTTTTTTAATTTCCATATCGGCAGGAGACTGGATAATGCTGTTTACATTCATGGTGGTCACCGGAAAGGCGTCCTTCCGGCTGTTTTTGTGAGGATAATAAACATAATCAATCGCCTGAAAGGGCCCTTCAAACGTTTCTTTACTCACCGTGACACGCTCAATCCATTTCATGGAAGCCATCGCGTACCATCCCGGCACGATTAATCGAAGCGGGGATCCGTGCTTAAAAGAGAGTGGCTGGCCATTGTATTCGTAGGCGATGATAGTATCCGGGTCCATCGCTTTTTCCACCGGCAGGCTCCGGGTGTAGGTGTAGACATCCTTTTTGTCAGGACGTTCTCCCGCGTCTCCTGCGGCAGTGATAACTTCCACAGCTGCTTCCTTATCCCAACCGGCTTTCCCAAGCAGGGTTTTCAGCGGCACTCCCCTCCATTTCCCCTGGCTGATGGCTCCTTTTCCCCATGGCTCACCAAAGGTTTTGGGCTCAAATAAACTTCTTTTGTTCCCTGCACATTCAAGCACTGTTTCTACTGTCCGTGATGGGAGCGCCTGAATATCCTCGAGCGAAATAAACCCCGGGCTGTCCACGAGCCCGTCAATTGTAAAACCCGTCGCCGGCTCCTGCGGATACGAAAAGTGATTGCGCCGGTAGAACAACGAAGAATGCACGTGTTCGTTTCCGACAAATGGAATCGGTGTCTCCTGATTTTCCGGCTCAAGGCTTAACGTTTTTAGATACAACTCTTCCGGAGCTTTTTTTGAACACATATTCTCTCCCTTCTTTTTCAGCCGCCAAACGAGTAGGTTGGCATGCCCGGCACATCGGTACGGATATGAAACAGTCCACCTGCATGTGGCTCTTCGCGAAGCTCCTCTTCAGAAAGCTCCCCTCTCGCTGTTGTAATGTACAGATCCTTTAAATCTTCGCCGCCAAATACACAGGAGGTCGTTCTCTGGGCCGGCACGGTCACTGTTTCCAGACGTTCACTCGTCTGTGGATTCCAGCGTTCAACTTTTCCGAGACGATGCAGCGCAATCCAAAGCATGCCTTCCTGATCTATGCACATCCCGTCCGGGGAGCCTTCCTGAAACGTAATCGCTGTCCGTTTGCCCGTGATTTCCCCCGTAGCAGCATTCAAGTCATATGCCATGACTTTTTTGGTCGGTGTGTCGATGTAATACATCATGCTTCCGTCTTCCGTCCATGCCAGCCCGTTAGAAATAGTGACGCTGTCAAAAATCGTATCGAGGCTCATATCTTTATTCAGGCGGTATAAAGCAGCTTCCCCTGTGCCGCGTTCGACCGCCATCGTTCCTGCCCAAAAGCGTCCGGATGGGTCACATTTACCGTCATTAAACCGGTTGCCCGGCTTGTCTGCTTCCGGATCTATAATTGCTTCCTTCTCCCCGGAAACGAGATCGTAGGAATAGAAGCCATCCCTCAGGGCAAGCATCATTCCCCCTTTTTCTCTCGGTACCGCAGCACATACGTGCTGATCGAGCTTACGTTCATAGTGCCGTCCTGAAGCAGGATGATATTCCATCAATTTAAACCCATCAATATCGACCCAGTATAAAACGCCGCGCCCGGCGTCCCAGCTCGGGCCTTCCCCAAGCTCTGCTTTCTGATCTATTACAAGTGCTGCTTCTCTCATCCTGATTTCCTCCTCTACATTATTCTAATATTCTTCTTCCCCGTCCTTTCCATGTTTAATGCCGCTAAAAGCAACTTTCTTTACTTTTCATCAGTTTAAAGTTAAACTGATAGCAGTTATAAAGGAGTCAATGCTTATGAATAAAACCAGACTGGGCCTGCTGCTGTGGTTTCGGCTCGCACGTGTATACGAGCAGAACCTCAGCCGCTCAGCCGCTCATTTAAAGCAGGCGGGGCTCAGCCCGCCGCAGTTCGATATCCTTGCGCAGGTGCACACCCATCAGCCGATCACCCAAAAGGAGCTCGCGGGTAAGCTGTTTGTTACGAAAGGAAGTGTCACCTATCTTTTGAAAAAGCTCGAGAAAGAAGGACTTGTCACGCGCAGACAGACCTGGAAAGAAAAACATATTTCCCTGACCCCGCAAGGACTTGCTGCCCTTGAAGCAGTGGCTCCAGGGCAGGAAGATTTTCAGGCCGCCCAGTTTGACGGTCTGACAGATGCAGAAAAACGGGAGCTGCTGCGGCTGCTCCGCAAACTGCAGAAAACAACACGGGAGGAGAAATCATCATGCAGCTGAAAGGTATTCACCACGTCTCTTCATTAACAGCAAACGCCCGCCGTAATGTCGATTTCTATACGAACGTTCTCGGCATGCGGCTCGTCAAAAAAACGGTCAATCAGGACGACACGTCTGTCTACCATTTATTCTACGGGGACGAACGGGGTAATCCCGGCACTGAAGTTACTTTTTTTGAAATCCCAATGGCCGCCTCCAACAAGCGCGGCACCAACAGTATTACGAATGTCTCTCTCCGTGTGCCCGGGGACCGCGCACTCGAATACTGGAAACAGCGGTTTGAAGAGCACTCTGTACAGCACGGTGATATTCAGAAGCAGGCGGGACGGCTCGTCCTGCCATTCGAAGACCCCGAGGGCCACCGGATGCAGTTTGTGTCTGATGAGCACGATCAGGGCGTGGAACCCGGCATTCCGTGGGAGCATTCAAATGCCTCCCGCGCAAACGGAGCCACCGGTCTCGGTCCGGTCCGTTTAACCGTTAAAACAGCTGAACCGACTGTCGCGGTGCTGAAGGATATAATGGGTTTTTCCGAAATTCAATCCTATCCTCACCCAGATGATACCGATCTACCGGACATTCGTGTCTTTGAAACAGGAAAGGGAGGGTCCGGTGCCGAAATTCATATAGAAACCCGCAGCGATCTGTCTGCCGAGCGTCAGGGGCGGGGTGCTGTGCACCATGTAGCTTTCCGGGTGGAGGATGCAGACGAACTGCAGCAGTGGATTGAACGTATTAAAAACGCCCGGCTTCCGAACTCCGGATTCGTGGAACGCTATTATTTCCAATCGCTGTACTTCCGCGAACCAAACGGCATTCTTTTTGAACTGGCTACCGACGGTCCGGGATTTGAAGGGGATGAATCGTTTGAACACCTGGGAGAGAGCCTTGCCCTGCCGCCTTTTCTTGAACCAAGGCGTTCAGAAATCGAAGCACGTTTAAAGCCGATTGATTAAGTAATCAGGGACGGAGGAGAGGTTTGATGAAGCACATATTTCAACCAGGCAGCAGCACTGCCCCGACTATTTTAATCCTGCACGGCACCGGGGGCACCGAAAAGGATTTCCTCGAAGCAGGGCGGCTGATTGATCCGGAAGCCAACATCTTAAGTGTCCGCGGCAACGTGGTCGAAGACGGCATGCACCGCTATTTCGCCAGGCTTGCCGACGGCTCGATTGACGAAAAAGACCTGATTTTCCGTACCCAGCAGCTTCATCAATTCCTCGAGGAAAGCGCCGGCCGCTATCATTTTAATCTTCATACAATTATCGTGTTCGGTTATTCCAACGGAGCTACCATGGGAGCGAGCCTGCTTTTTCATTATGCGCGCTCAGTCACCCGGGCTTTTCTCCACCACCCGATGGTGCCAAGACGGGATGTGCCTCTTCCCTCCCTTTCCGGCAGCAGCATTTTTATCGGCGCCGCTACAAATGATCCCATCTGCCTCCCGGAGGAGGCTGAAACCCTTTATCACCTATTTGAAGAAGCAGGGGCTTCAGTAGAACTCTACTGGGGGCATGAAGGTCACCAGATTACCACAGAAGAAATAGAGGCCGGTGCCACGTGGTATCAACGCGTCATACAGGAATAAATAAGGCAGCATAAAAAAACTGCCTCCCGTTCAGGGAAGCAGTGCTGCTGTTACTGTGTTTCAAGCACCTGCTTGAAATCGTCGTTTTCTTTGATTTTTTCTTCCGCATAAGGGCAGCGGGGAACGATCGTTTTGTTTTCCGCTTTTGCTTTTTCCACCACATTGCGGACCAATTCTTTTCCTACGCCTTTTCCTTGCTCTTCATCGATTACTTTGGTACTATCGATGACAATGCTTTGTTCACCTTCTTCAAAAAATGAAATGTCACCAATAACCTTGCCATCCTGCTCGGCAGTAAATCTGTTATCATAATGTTTTATTTCCATGAAAAGAAACTCCCTTCGTTTAAACGTTGTTACTAAATAATTCATTACCGTTTCCGGCGGATCATAAACATCGGAAACAATAACAAGAGGCCTTTACACATATCGAGGCAGCTGTTATGATGAAGTATGTGCTTAAAAATATGAATGCCACGAATATTATGAAAAGGAGTGAGAACCTTGGCTAAACAATCTAAACTCGCAAAAGAGCGTAAGCGCGAAGAAACGGTAGCGAAATACGCTGAACTCCGCCGTGAGTTAAAAGAAAAAGGCGATTATGAGGCACTGCAGAAGCTTCCTCGTGACGCTTCTCCAACACGCCTTCACAATAGATGTTCGATTTCCGGTCGTCCACACGGCTATATGCGTAAATTCGGCATGTCCCGTATCGCTTTCCGCGATCTGGCCCACAAAGGTCAGGTGCCAGGCGTTAAAAAAGCAAGCTGGTAAGCCGTTCTTACTAAAAAAAGCAGCCAATCGGCTGCTTTTTTTGTGTCTTTTTATTCGTTACGTGTTGCCTTTGGTTGGAATAGGATTTTCTTTTAAAATTGTGCCTACATGCAGCATATTGTACGCCAGTTTAGGAATATGCTTTTGAACGAATTCGCTTTTAATACCCTCTGCTTCAATAAACGAAGGCCCCGGTCCGGCTTCGCCGACCCAGTAGCAGTTTGGACGCGGCGGAAGCGTAAAGCCTAAATGGGACAAGCCGAAGACAATAGACTGAATGGCGTGTTTGGCACCGTCTTCGTTGCCTGTGGCTACTACTCCGGCAACCTTGTCGTAATAGATTCCCTGCCCTTTTTCGTTTGTATGGCTGGCTGATCCATTCAGTCGTTCTATCGCTTTTGTAATCATACTGCTTTTTTCCCCGAGCCATACCGGTGTCCCAAGCAGCACCAGTTCCGCTTCCTCAATCTTCGCCTGAATAGACGGCCAGTCGTCTCCTTCTCCTAGATCATCTGCGACGCCGTAAGGGATATTGTAGTCTGCCAGACGGATTTTCTCCACCTGCACCCCTTCCTCTTCCCAAATCTGCATGACTTCATCTGCCAGTGCGTCTGTGTTCGACGTATGAGAAGAATCCTTTAACGATCCGTTTAAAAATACTGCTTTCATCGTTTCACCTCTTTTTATAGTTGCTGCTTCCTTATGTACCCCGAAGTTTCCTTATATAATCCTCCATTACCCCGGCTTTCGTTTGCTTCCTCCCCCCTGCGGGTAAATACAGGCAGAATACTTTATATATGGAGGAATACATAATGATGCCATTTGCCGAAAGCGCACTGCAAAATGAACACGCCCTTGTGACCGGAAGTACACGGGGCATTGGAAGAGAAACAGCCATTACGCTTGCCCGCATGGGTGCTGATGTTACAGTTACCGGCCGAAACAAAGAAAAACTGGAAGAGACCAAACAGCTGATCCTCGATGCACAGCCGCAGGCCCGTGTATTTGTCTATCCTGCAGATATCACTGATGCTTCGGCTCGCAGTGATCTGGTAAAAGCAGCTGAAGGGGCACATGGGTCGTTGAGCCTCCTGGTAAATTCAGCAGGCGTACTAAAACGTAAATTTGTTGATGAGCTCGAGGAATCGGATCTGAAAGAAATGATGGACGTAAACTATACCTCCACCGTTCTTTTAACCCAGCTTGTGTACAAACGCATGCAGGAGCAGAAGAAGGGTGCGATTGTGAACGTTTCTTCTCTTTCCGGTTTACGCGGAACTCCGGGTAACAGCGCGTATTCTGCTTCAAAGTTTGCGATCACCGGCTTCACCCAGTCCCTTGCACTTGAAGCTATTGAACATGGTATCCGGGTTAACGCGGTTTGCCCTGGCTATGTGCAGACAGAAATGGTGGAGCAGCTCATGCAGACAAAGGCTGAAGAAACCGGCAAAAGCCTCGAAGAACAAATGCAGGCGTCCGCTGACAGTCTTCCGTCCGGGCGGATGACCCAGCCGGATGAGGTCGCCAATACTATCGCCTACCTGTTAACAGACGCCGCCTCCAATATTGTTGGAGAAGCCGTAAAAATTTCCGGCGGAAGCGTCGTACACTAAATCTTTTCGTATCATTCTTCAAACACAAAAAAGCCTGTCCCACACTTTCGGGACAGGCTTTTCCTATTTAATGCTCTGAATGTTCTTCTCCTCCAGAACCGCCGCCGGAGCCGCCGTTCATATCCATATCGTGCATGCCAAAGGACATTACCCAGATGGAGCCTGCGATAACTACCGCTGCGATGAAAAACCCAAATAGGATGTTTCCATACTGCGGTACTGGGTTTTTCTCCGCAATGTGCATGAACATGACAAGCTGAAGCACGGCCTGGATAACTGCGAGTATCATAATGATTGCAATAATCCATGGCACTGGGAGTCCGGACATCACAGTTGTGTAAGCAGCAACGAGCGTCAAAACAATAGAGGCGATAAAGCCAATAATGTGTTTGACGGGAATGCCTGACTCACTGTGTTCTGTGTGTTCACTCATTTAAACCACCATCCCTATCAGGTAGACGGCTGTAAAGATGAAAATCCATACAACGTCCAAAAAGTGCCAGTACAGGCCGATGACAAATGTTTTTCTTGCCGTCGTCGGCGTTAAGCCAATACGAACCAGTTGAATAATAATCGCCGTACACCAAAAGACACCAAGCGTTACGTGAAGTCCGTGCGTACCGGTGAGTGTAAAGAACGCTGACCAGAATGCACTTGATTGAATCGTTGCACCTTCGTGAACGTAGTGTACGAACTCATAAATTTCAAAGCCAAGGAAGCCAAGACCTAAAGCCAGCGTGATGCTAAGCCATATAAGAAGACCCTTTAAGGATTCTTTTCTCATCATATGAATCGCTATCCCACACGTAAAACTACTTGTTAAAAGCAGAAACGTCATGGCAAGAGCCATTGGCATTTCAAACAATTCCGGTGCCGGAGTAGCGTCGCCATAGCGGCCGAACAAAACGGCGTAGGTGGCGAAGAGCGTGGAGAAGAGTACCACCTCGGCTGCAAGAAAGATCCAGAAGCCAAGAATGGTAAGCGTTCCTTCTTCTTTTCGGTACTCAAGAGGCCCGGTTTTTAATTCCGCGTGTTCACTCATTCTTTACGCCCCCTTGCCTGCTCCTCAGTACGTTTAATTTCATCAATAGGGACGTGATACCCTTCATCATAGTCGAAGGAGCGAATAACCATGCAGATAATAATTCCGATGAGTCCCGGAATTGCAAGCCAGAACCAGTGCCAGACAAGACCGAAGCTTGCTACAAACATAATAGCTGACATGATGATTGGCATTCCCTTGTAGCTCGGCATGTGAATCGGCTCGAGCTTGGATTCATCGTACGTTGTAGCACCTGTTTCTTTCATATCCCAGTACGCTTCGTGGCTGTTCACGTATGGAACTGTTGCAAAGTTGTAGTGCGGTACAGGCGTTGTTGTGGCCCATTCGAGCGAACGCCCGTCCCAGGCGTCCCCTGTTTTTTCCCGTGGTTCGTAACGAAAGCTGTAATAAATGTTGAACGTAAAGATAACAAACCCTGCTGCGAGAATGAAGGCACCGGTAGTAGACAGCAGGTTAAGCGGCATCCATTCCGGTTCAATCGTATACGTCCGGCGCGGCATTCCCATAAGACCGAGGAAAAACTGCGGCAAAAACGTAATATTAAAGCCGATGACGGTCAGCCAGAAGCTGACTTTCCCGATCTTTTCGTTCATCTTATGACCAAACATTTTCGGGTACCAGTACGTAAGACCGGCGAACATTCCAAACAATGTACCGGCGATCAGCACATAGTGGAAGTGGGCAATCAGGAAGTACGTATTGTGGTACTGGTAGTCAGCGGAAGCCATACCGAGCATAACCCCGGTAACCCCGCCGATGGTAAAGTTCGGTATAAAGGCAAGCGCCCACAGCATCGGAACATTAAACCTGATCCGTCCTTTATACATTGTCCCAAGCCAGTTGAATATCTTAATCCCGGTAGGAACGGCAATCAGCATGGTCGTAATGGAGAATAGTGAGTTAACTCCTGCTCCGGCCCCCATCGTAAAGAAGTGGTGGACCCAAACGACGAAACTCAATCCGGCAATAACAACCATGGCGTAGACCATCGCTTTGTAACCAAACAGCTGCTTTCTGGCAAACGTTGAAATAACTTCAGAGAAAACACCGAATGCAGGAAGAATAACGATATATACTTCCGGGTGTCCCCAGAGCCAGAAAAGGTTCGCCCACATCATCGGCATACCTTCACCGGCTAAGGTAAAGAAGTGGGTGCCAAAAATGCGGTCCATCGTCATCAGAGCCAGCGCAATTGTTAAAATTGGAAAGGCGAAAATAATGATAATGGATGTAATAAGTGCCGACCACGTGAAGATAGGCATTTTCATCAGCGTCATGCCCGGCGCACGCATCCGCAGGATCGTGACAAGGAAGTTAATCCCCGTGGCAAGCGTACCGATACCGGACAGCTGCAGTGCTAATAAATAGTAGTTTTGGTTAATTTCCGGACTAAGCTCCGGCCCTGCCATCGGAACATAGCTGGTCCACCCGGCGCTTGGAGAACCGCCGATAACGAAAGATACGTTAAACAGCATGGCGCCGAAGAAAAAGGTCCAAAAGCTGAATGCGTTTAAAAATGGAAAGGCTACGTCCCGGGCCCCTATTTGGAGGGGAACCGCAACGTTCATCAAACCGATAATAAACGGCATCGCCATAAAAAGAATCATAACTGTTCCGTGCGTTGTAAAGATTTCATTATAGTGCACAGAATTTAAAAAGTTCATTCCCGGGAGCGCGAGCTGCGTCCTCATCATTAAGGCATCGACACCGCCGCGGAACAGCATGGCCAACGCAGCAATGATATACATAATACCGATTTTCTTATGGTCCACCGTCGTTAAGTATTCGTCCCACAGCCATTTCCATAGCTTGAAATACGTCAGAACAAACACAATACCCACCGTAACGAGGACAATGGAGGCCATCGCCCCGTAAATTAACGGCTCTCCGGTGACAAGAAAATCATTCCATATAAAATCCCACAAAGGATGTCACCTGCTTTCTATATTTATCATACTAAGCTTATTTTATTCTTCTTCCCACGGGCCGTCTTCACCGCCGTAAAGGGATACGTCTTCACCAAGGTCTCCGCTGTAGAGATCCGTAATATAACTTCTGCCGTCGTTTTGGCCAAAGTCAACGTACTCCAGGTGCGTGCTCGAGTATTCAGCCTCATCTGCAAGACCCGGCTGTAAATATTCGTTAAACCGTTCCTCCGTTAGTTCAGGAGCGTTATCTTGAATATCACTCACCCACTGATCGAACTCTTCTTCGCTTTCAGAAGTAACGGTAAACGTATGCTCTGCAAAGCCGGATCCGTTGTAGTTTGCATTACGGCCTGCAAATTCGCCTTGTTCATCTGCCTGCAGATACAGCGTATTCTGCATGCCGGCCATGTTGTATTTCTGACCGCCAAGCGCAGGTATCCAGAGTGCTGTCATAGAGTCAGCACCGGACAGTTTAAATTCGATTGGACGATTTTCCGGTATGTGTAAGTAGTTAACCGTCTCAATGTCCTGCTCAGGATAACTGAAATACCATTTCCAGTTTGATGTATCAGCATGTATTACCAACGGTTCCTGGTCATTGCTTTCTTCAGGAGGTTCTTCCAGAGCATACAATGAGGTCACTGTAGGTACCGAAAGAGCTGCTACAATAATAAATGGAATAACCGTCCAGACAATCTCGAGCGTGGTGTTTCCGTGCTGGTGAGGGTCATAGTCCTTGTCTGTCCAGTTCGGGCGTTCCCTAAACCGGATAATCATGTAGAAAAATAGCACAAAAACAACAATGACAATGACGGACATCAGTGTAATAGAAAAAATGATGAGTTCCTGCTGGGTTCTGGCCACCGGACCTTTAGGATCCAAAACTGTAATACCGCTGCAGCCGCTGGCGACGAGCAGCAAAGCAAACAACCCTGGTACCATAAACAGTCGTTTAAACCAGGAAACTAAGTTTTTCAAGCGCTTCACGCTCCTTCCTTTTTATTACCGACTTCTGTGATGAATAACCCCTCTCTCCATCAGCCACGGTTCATTCCGTTCATATGCAGAGCGCACCATTATCGTAGCAAATTTTTATGCCTCTCGTCATTTTTTCTCCGGCAAAATTTCAAAATTGACGATTTTTAAACACAAATATGTCATAAAACGTTCACTTCTATGCGCCTGTTGCTTAGAACCTTTATCATCGTATCCTAACGACTGCCAATTTTCAACCTGCGAAAGGCGGTTTTAGGACAAAATTACCGCCTGCCTGCGCATACGTTTACACCTTATTTTTATTCCATATAAGCCTGGGCACCGGGTGCCTTTTCTGTATATTAGAAAGAACGAGCCATCAGGCCCGTTCCTTTACCGCTTCAAGCAGCAGCATATTTGAATTAATAAGCACTTTCCGTTCTTCCCGGTACGTCGAAAACGACTGCGCTTGGCTCTCAAGCTTATACACCGTCCAGCCTTCGTACCGATCAGAAAGCTTTTGAATAATATCTTCGGTATCGAAATTCACTTCCATTTTTGCCGGAAGCTCCTCGTTCGTCTCCGCGTCTGTTTCATGAATCCCGGTGTTCATTAAAAATGCATGCACTCCGCCCTCAGCTGTGCCCTTCTGAAGTTTATCGATTAAATTCCAGAAGGTTTTTTCATCAGGTACGTGTTCGATGCTTGAAACTGCTATAATGCCGTCAAAATACGCCTCTTCTGGAGCATATTCTTCTATTTCCTGCTTCACCGGTTTAACTTCCTGTTCGACGCCGTATTCTTTGGCGTACTCCGTTAGCTGGGTGATGGCTTCGTCTAAAAAGTCCACGCACGTAACCTCACACCCCTGCTCCTGAAACTGTCTCGCGGCCGGTATGCTGTTACGGCCAATGCCGCACCCGAGGTCGAGCAGCCGGACGTCTTTTCCTTTTCGAATTCGGCCCAGGGCGTTAATAATACGGGAAGCTGGTTTTTTCATCCAGGTGCCTTCTTCAAATAAGTCATGCTGCTTGTAGTACTGACGGTGATATTCTTTTTCCGATGCCCTGATTTCCTCTAAACTTGGTTCTTTCACACAAGCACCTCTCTTGTTTTTCTATTTTTTTACAAATCGCGCTGTTTTACAGCCTCCCAAACCACGTGAGGCAGTTCAGGAATAATCAGTTTTTCCATCGCAAGCTTTACAGCACCGGAAGACCCGGGCATCGTAAATACCGGCTTGTGATCGATAATGCCGGCGGCAGCTCTCGATAAAATCGCCGAAGACCCGATGTCTTCCACGTAACTCAGGTAGCGGAACAGCTCCCCAAACCCAACAATTGCTTTATCAAATCTGGGCTCTACCGTTTCGATGGTAATATCCCGGTCCGCAATCCCGGTCCCGCCGTTAATCAGCACCGCTTCCGCCTCCGGGTGGACAAGCGCTTCGTTCAAACAATTGGTGATGGATGCCTGTTCGTCTGTCACTATTGAATAAAAACAAACCTCGTGGCCGTGGGATTCGAGCAGCTCATGAATACGTCTGCCGCTTTTATCCGTTTCTTCAGTCCGCGTATCACTTACGGTAATAACAGCGCATTGAATCTTTTTCTCTGCCTGCTCTTTATGTTCTTCTGTTGCCATAGAAGTCCCCTCCTTTATTTTTTTCTTAAAAAAAGAAGCCTTTTTCAGGCTTCCTCTTT
The DNA here is from genome assembly GCF_056034385.1 of Marinococcus sp. LNHM3E3-2.2. NCBI lineage: Bacteria > Bacillati > Bacillota > Bacilli > Caryophanales > Bacillaceae > Marinococcus > Marinococcus sp. LNHM3E3-2.2. The sequence continues at coordinate 175,645 of NZ_JBQLIC010000004.1, read as the reverse complement.
TCTTCCTATTATCCCCCAATATAGGACATTTCAATCCGCTTACGGTTGCGTGCCGTTTCTTCGGTCCGCTCTTCCGAGTAACGGTCGGTCCGTCTGCCCCATATGCCGGCAATATTATTAAAGATCGTATCATCTGAATCCTCAGAACGAAGCTGATTCCGTAAATCGTACCCTTCGGTGGCAAACAGACACGTAAACAGCTTTCCGTCTGCCGAAATCCGCGCCCTTGTGCACGTAGAGCAGAACGATTCCGTAACAGACGAAATAACGCCGACTTCACCGCTGCCATCCTTATAACGGTAACGGTCAGCCACTTCACCGTAATACCCCGGATCCACGGGTTCAATCGGAAACGTCTGGTGAATCGTGTCGATAATATCTTTTTTCGTCACCACCGACCCAAAGTTCCAGCCATTGGTGCTGCCCACATCCATAAACTCGATAAAGCGCAGGTTGACGCCGCGCTGTTTAAAATACATAGCCATTGGAAGAATCTGTTCTTCATTCATCCCTTTTTTGACTACAGTATTCACCTTTACAGTAAGGCCTGCTTTTTTCGCTGCTTCAATGCCTTTCAACACAGGCTTCGAGCCGGTTTTTCTGCCGTTAATACTCGCAAACACTTCATCATCGAGGGCATCGAGACTGATGTTCACCCGCTGCAGCCCGGCGGCCTTCAATTTTTCAGCCTGGGCGGGCAGCATTACACCGTTTGTAGTTAAAGCGATATCTTTAATGCCTTCGATTTCCGTCAAACGGCGGATCAGTTCGGGCATGTTTTTACGAAGCAGCGGCTCTCCTCCGGTTAAACGGAGCTTCTCGACACCAAGACCCGCAAACAGGCGCGACACCCGGACGATTTCATCGAAGGAAAGCCGTTCATCCTGACCCATAAATTCAAAATCCGGGCCGAAAATTTCTGCCGGCATGCAGTAGGTGCACCGGAAGTTGCATTGGTCGATCACGGAAATACGCAGGTCACGAAGGGGACGGTTTAACTGGTCAGTTACATTGGTCATCGTATTCCCCCTCTCTCTATTTTACCTTTCTGTTTAACTCTTCAAGCTGCCGGACAGTATTAATATTTTCAAATGCCTCAGGGCGCCAGTACGTCTGATTGACGTCTACGACTCTTTCCCTGCCGCTGAATACATTTTTCATCCGGTAATCCCCGGCTTCGAGCTGGGCTCCTGCTATTGAAAGCAGATCCGCGTGGAACCATCCACAAGCGGGGGCCAGCCTTCCCCCAACCTCCGGGATAACCGCCTCTGTTTCCGGCGTAATATAAGAGGCCAGAAAACGCACCTCTTCCGCAGTGATAAGCGGCATGTCCACCGGAAGCATAAATACCCAATCTTCCTCTGTATAGGAAAGGCCGGTGAAAAGTCCGGCCAGCGGTCCCTTCTCTTTATGAGGCGGAAGATCTTCCCTGACCCTCACCCGCTCTCCGGCTTTAATTCTTCCGGCAAACGACGGATGAGAAATCAGCCAGATGGTTTTCACTTCAGTCTGAAGAGCCTCGACGGCCCGTTCATAAAAATACCTTTCTTTCCAGACAGCAAAGGCCTTCGGGGAACCAAACCGCTCCGACATGCCTCCGGTTAAAATAATTCCATCTGCCACAGTGTTACCCTCCGCTGACCGGCGGGATCAGGGCTACCGTGTCCCCCTGGCCGACCGGCGTGCTTCCTTCGGCAAATTCTTCATTTACAGCGGTCATAATGCCGCTGATATCAGCATCATACGCTGCTCTTAAATGATCAAGTACATCTTCAACAGTAGCTATACCGCCACTGTTAATGGTGAGCTTCTCGCCGCCAAAAATATCTTTCATGTGGGCAAAGCATAACACATTAATCACTCATTTCCACCTCCCGGGGCTCCGTCTGGATACCGCGTTTGTTCAAGCTGGTCTCCCACCCACTGTTCGCCGTCTTCCCAGTGTTCTTTTTTCCATATTGGCACAATTTGTTTAATGCGCTCAATAATATACTCATTCGCTTCGTAAGCGTCTTTCCGGTGAGGCGTCGAAACGGCAATCACAACTGCCGCGTCCGAGATCTGCAGTTCACCGGTGCGGTGTCCCACGGCTGCCTCAGCATCCGGCCAGCGTTCCTTCACTTCCCGGCCGATCGCCTCGAGCTGTTTTTCCGCCATCGAATGATACGCTTCATATTCCAGGTAGACTGTCCGCCGACCTTTGGTGAATTCCCGGACCGTGCCGATAAACTGCACCACAGCTCCTGCTTCCGGACGCGTCACTTCAGCAGCAAGCTCTTCCACAGACAGCGGTTCTGATGTAACAAAAAATCGTTTCTTCATAGTATACTCCTCATATATTGTTCAAACCATTCATCTGTTTTTTCCGTCTCCTGAAAATGATTTACTTCTTCTCCAGGACCAAACGCTGTTTGAATATTTTCAAGACTTTCAAGGGATATTTTATCTTCTGTGCTCCGGAGCAGAAGGACTTTTGGATGCGGTGCTTTTTTGTATCCTTCTATAAGAATAACATCAAGCGGGAGCTGTTGATAAATATTCAGCAGGGTGGAAAGGTCCGGCTCCACCATATCTGCGAGAAACTGAAAGACTCCGGCGCCTTCCACACCGGAAACCACAGCGCCGGCCTCCTTCAGCTCCAGGCTGTCGGCCCCCTCCGGCTGAAGCGGCACGCTCTGGTGGCCGTGATGCTTTAATATGCCAACCCTCCAGCCGTTTACCCTGGCAAGCGCCGTCCAGCGTTTAAGCAGGGTCGTTTTCCCGCTTTCTTTAAATCCCGTTACCTGCAGTACCGGGGTGGTCATGAGAGCGGCTCTTTCTGGCCTTCATTATCTTCAAGCAGCATGACGTCGACCACGTCCCCCTGCTGGTATCCGCGGCTTCCCCCGGGCAGAACGATACACGCATTGGCACCAGCCAGGGAGGTGACCGCACTCGACTTATTAAAGCCTCCCGGCTCTGCAAATAAACGGTCGCCTTCTGCACGGCAGCTGCCACGGACAAAACGGGTGAACGGGTTCGGCTTGGAGAAATCCGCCGCGAGCTCTGCCTTCACCATTGTATGGTGCGGATGCGCAGAATGCATGACGGCCTGAATTACCGGCCGCACAAAAAGCTCAAAGCCCATATAGCAGGCGGACGGATTTCCTGAAAGGCCAAACAGCAGCGTGCCTTCCCAGCTGGCGACGGTTGTTACGCTGCCGGGACGCATCGCTACTTTGTTAAAGAACACGTCTGCGCCAAGCCGTTCGTAAACGTCCGGGAGCAGATCGTAGTCCCCAACCGACACCCCTCCAGTCGTAATGACCATGTCTGTCTCCTCTGCCGCCTGGCGCACCGCCTCGTAGCAGGGATCCAGTTCATCCTTCAGCTTGCCGTAGTATACAGGCTCCGCCCCGGCACGCTGCAGCTGGGCAATCATCATATAGGCGTTGCTGTTTCGTATTTTGCCCGGCTCCAGATCATCAGAGACGTCAAGCAGCTCCGTCCCTGTCGCAAACACACCGACGACCGGCTTTTTAGCCACCTTCACCGTGGCGTAGCCAAATGTCGCAAGGAGGGCCGTGACGCCGGGATCAATCCATGTGCCCGCCGGAACGAGCTCGGCACCAGCCTCCGTATCTTCCCCTTCAAAGGAGATGTTTTGATGCTCTTCAAATTCGCGCTTAATCGTCATAAGCGGGTACGTTCCATCATGATCCTCCTGGGCAAGCTCGAGCATTACGACGGCATCGCACTGCTCCGGAATTTTTGCCCCGGTCATGATGCGTACTGCCTGAAACGGCCCGAGTTCTTTTTGTGACACAAAACCAGCGCCGATTTCCTCCACTACCTGAAAGGTGACCGGCTGCTCCCGGGAGGCCCCGCGGGAGTCCGCCGAACGGATCGCAAACCCGTCATAGGGAGAACGGTCAAACGGCGGCACCGGATGAGCGGCTGTGATCGCCTCCGCCAGCCGACGGCCGTAGGATTCCTGGATGGAGACCTCCTCCACGCCACCTTCTTCGACATTCTCCATTACTCGTTCAATTGCTTCTTTTACAGGGACAGGCGTACGTTTTTCAACCATATCGATGCTCCTTTATCATATTTGAATGTATGTATCCGTGCTATAATCGGTCAATACTGTATCCAGGAGGGACATGTACCATGTCAGAATTCACGCATTTTAACGAACAGGGCCGGGCCAGAATGGTGGACGTATCCGATAAACCGGTGACGAGCAGAAGTGCCCTGGCAGGTTCAAGCATCCGTGTTCCAGAAGAGGTCTACCATGCCATAACGCAGGGGGATATTAAAAAAGGGGATGTGCTCGCCGTCGCCCAAATCGCAGGAATCACCGGCGCCAAACAGACATCCACCCTCATACCAATGTGCCATCCGCTCCCGTTAAGTAACGTAGACATCAGCTTTTACTGGGAAACAGAAGAAACGTATGAACTATTTATTGAAGCTTTTGTTAAAACGAAGGGAAGCACCGGTGTGGAAATGGAAGCGTTGACCGCAGCATCCGCCGCTGCTTTAACCGTGTATGATATGTGCAAAGCGCTCGATAAAGGAATGGTCATCGGACCGACATACCTGCTTGAAAAAACCGGGGGCAAAAGCGGTGACTATCACCGGGAAACAGGCGATTAATATTTAACGTTCCCGGTTTAAAAGGTAAGTTAAACCGAGCAGCAGGAAGGAAATAAATATACTGATGCCGACGTACGTATACGCAAGGTTCATTTGATTCGACTCAATGGCCACGTAGATGGCCGTCGGCATTGTTTGTGTAACGCCGGGAATATTCCCGGCAAACATCAGCGTAGCCCCGAATTCTCCCAGAGCTCTCGTAAAACTGAGAACAAATCCTGTCATAAGCGCTCTTCCGGCGAGAGGAACAGCGATATTTGTAAACACGCGCCACTCTCCTGCCCCGTCAACTCTTGCAGCGGATTCAATATTGGGGTCAATTGAACCGTAGCCGGTTTTTGCCGACTGAAACATTAAAGGAAACGCCACGACCGCAGCGGCAACAACAGCGGCGACCGGCGTGAAAATAATCGAATTTTGAAATACTTGTTCATACACGCTGCCAATCCAGCTGCTCGTTCCAAAGACGACGATAAGTAAAAAGCCGGTCACCGAAGGAGGCAGCACGAGCGGAAGCATCAGGAACGTTTCTGCTGCCAGCTTCCCCCGGAAATTTCTGACGGCAAAAACTCTCCCGAGCATCGCCCCGACAATGAAAACAAGGACAGCTGCGATGCTTGCTGTCAGCAGAGATAACTGTATCGGAAACCAAAACATCAGGCACGCTCCTTTTATTCCGGGTCTGAAAAGCCGTACGAACGCAAAATATCCTGGGCTTCACTGCTTTGCAGGTATTCCATAAATTCCCGGCTTTCTTCTTCGTTCCCGCTTCCTGCCACAGCCCCGCCGTAATAGTGAATGGGGGAGTACAGGGAAGGATCAATTTCTTCAAGCACCCGTACGTCAGCTTCGCGCGCGTCTGAAGCATATACAAAGCCGACCGCTGCATTGCCTCTTTCGACAAGAGTTAACGCGTGCCGCACATCTTTAGCAAAAACCACCCGCTCCTGCACGCGCTCCCATTCCTTCATGGAAGTAAGTGCTTCCCGGGTATATCTTCCGGCGGGTGCTGCCTCCGGCGTTGCCACCGCTATCCGGCCGCTTCCATTGAGCACGCTCTGAAGCTTTTCTTCCGCACTGTCTTCAGGCACCACCGCCACCAGCTTATTTTCTGCAAAGGCAGGATCCCCTGTATCCACCATTATATTTTCCTCTTCAAGATCGTTATAGTGTGAAGCGGAGGCTGACAAAAAGACATCCGCCGGACCGCCCCGCTCAATCTGCTGCTTCAGTGTGCCGGAGCCGCCGTAGTTAAACGCCAGGGAAATATCCGGATGCTCGTTGGCGAAGCTTTTCTGCACCTCAGTAAGAGCATCCTGCAGACTGGCTGCCGCTGAAACCGTCAGCTCGGGCTGCTCTTCGTTCTGTTCTGCCTGCGGACCGCCGCTGCAGGCCTGCAGGAGAACAGCCCCGGCCCCTGCCGCTACGAAGGGTTTCCAGTTCATGTTGTCCTTCATCTCCCTTCGATGGATTGGTTTCAGGTTATCCGAGCAGCTGTGCATACCACCGCTTGGCTTCCTGGACGTCGCTCGTGCCGTGGATGAGCGCCCGCCCGTCCTGAAATAAAACGATACGCCGCGTTTCAGTCTGCACCGACAACAGATAAGGATTTTTGCGCACGCTCCAGTTCCTGCTTTCCCAATCGCGCTCCAGCCGTTCGAAGTTCAGCTGTTTGCTTTCCCCCGGGCGGATCTGCACTGTATCCCTGCCGCACAGTACGCTCGTTTTATTTGAATGTTCATATGTTAACGCCGGATATTCCGCTTCTTCACCACATGAGAGGCATCCAGGATCCTTACTGCTCTGCAGGCCGATGGAAAACTGCTGCTGGTTCCAAAGATCAAAATAGTCCAGAGTCACCGGGAGACTTTCTCCGTCACCGACCAGTATTTTTAAGGCTGCGGCCGTCTGCTTTGCCGCTACTGACTGCACAGCCGGAGCGATTACTCCTACTGTGTCGCACGTCTGCCCCTGCGAAGGGATCTTTTTCCATACGCAGCGAAAGCAGGGGCGCTCTCCCGGAAGAAACGGGTGCACCATGCCGATACTTCCCACACAGGCTCCGTAAATCCAGGGCTTACGGTATTTTCTCGCCGCATCGTTAATCAGCAGACGGGTATCAAAATTGTCCGTCCCGTCAACGATAAGATCTGTCTCTGCAGCCTTTGCTTCGATCCATGTAAAATCGACATCCACCACTTCACCTTGCACATGAACCCCGGAGTTAATCTCACGCAGCCTTTTTTCTGCCGCGGCTGCTTTAGGCATCTGCTCTGCGGCATCCTTTTCCGTATACAGCTGCTGGCGCTGCAGATTGCTGTACTCCACGTAATCACGGTCTGCGATCGTCACTGTACCAACGCCGGCACGCACAAGCATCTCCGCTGCCGAAGCCCCGAGCGCTCCTGCACCGACAATCGTCACAGAGCTTTCGTTTAATTTTTTCTGGCCCGCTTCACCAATCGGCGAAAACAGCTGCTGTCTCGAATATCGCTCATCCATGCTTTCTCTCCTTTTCTTCAACTATTTATAGCTGCTTCTGTTTTCTTTCTCTGCATATGAATACGTGTCCGCGAAACGGTAAACAGCGTAAGCCCCGCCCAGACAATTAAAAAGGCTGTGAACTGCTGGAAGGAAAAAGGTTCCCTAAATAAAAAAACACCCAGCACCAGCATAATCGTCGGCGCAATATACTGCAGAAAGCCAAGCAGGGAATAGCTGATCTTCCGCGCCCCCGAGGCGAACAGCAGCAATGGAACAGCCGTAGCTGCCCCCGCCCCGAAGAGCAGTGTCCACGTGCCTGAATCATAGGTGGAAGCCGTTTCGCCCGAAAAGAACATTAAAAAAATCAGGGCAAATGGAGCTGCCAGAAACGATTCCAGCGTCAAACCTGCCCATGCGCCGAGTGCTACAGTTTTTTTAATAATACCATAGCACCCAAAGGATAATGCCAGGATAATCGAAGCCCACGGAAACTGCCCGTAGGAAATCGTCAGCACGAATACGCCGATAAACGCGAGCACTACCGCAGCTATTTCCATACGTGCCAGCCGTTCTTTTAAAAATACCGTCGCCAGAGCTACGTTCACAAGCGGGTTAATATAGTAGCCAAGGCTCGCCTGGATCACATGGTCTCCGTTCACTGCAAAAATAAAAGTAAACCAGTTGATCGTAATCAATAAAGCGGCACCGGTGATCGCCGCCGTCGTTTTCACGGAATGAAAAGCATGCGTTATTTCATTCCATACTCCTTTGTAGCGCCCGATCAGCACAATAAGTACAGCCATGAATAAAAACGACCAGATCACCCGGTGGGCGAGCACATCGATCGCCGGGACCTCGTTAAAAAGCTTCCAGTAAAGCGGAAGAAATCCCCAAAGTACATAAGCTGCCACTCCTGCTGCAATGCCTGTCTGCTGCTCTCTCATCTGCATCTCCGTCCTCTCTCCCCGTCTATTATAGCGGACAATGGTCCCCCACTGCCAAACAAGAACGGCTGAAGCCATTGGAATTTTTCCACACACAAACAAAAAAACAGCTTCGAAGGGTCTCGAAGCTGTCCACTGTTACTTTTTACGCTCTCTGTTTTTCCATAAAATGATCGTAAACGCGGAAACGACTGTCAGGCCAAGCGCTCCCATAAACACCATGCCGGGAATATTCGCGCCTGCTTCTTCTGCTTCCCGCTCTTCTTCCTGTTCTGCTTCTGTAAGAGCACTTTCGCCTGTCCGTTCTTCCAGGTTATCCTGTCTTTCTTCGAGGGAAGTGTTGCTGTTAATACTGAAATTAATGCCCTGCTGTTCAGACTCCCCTTCCGCATCAGTTACGGTGTAATTTAATATATAGTTTCCATTTTCCAGAATGCTCTCGATCTCTGCGGAGACTGTCATTCCGTCTTCGCTGATCACTGGTTCTTCTATATCAATTTCATCGCCGGTTTCTACAAGCAGATACATATCTTCTACACGGTCAATCTCTGTATCAAAGTTGAGTTCCACCCGCTCGGGTACTTCCAACAAAGAATCTCCATTTTCCGGACTCGAGGATTCCAGTACGGGCGCTGCAACCGCCTGGTAAGGGGAGGCAATGAAAAATAAAACCGCGAGAAGACCAAAAATTCGATATTTCATAGGACTTCTCCTTTCAATAATAGATCACTCTACTCTTTATATCATGATATAAAGCCAAATTCGAACCATATCATTTACGTTTTTGTGTCAATTTTATATTTCCCGGGAAATATCCATCTCTCTATCCTTCCACCTGGTACAAAAAACCCGGACGCGGCAGGCGCATCCGGGGAAGGTGCTTATATTCAGCTTTGTTCTAAACGGCGGATCCGGTCTTCAAGCGGCGGGTGCGACGAAAAGAGCATCGCAGCTGCCGACGGCTTATTGTTGATTTTCAGCGTCTGCATGGATGACTGTTCCGTATCCACCCGGTCCACATAATTTTGCAGTGAGCGGAGAGCATGGGCCATCTTGTCTTTACCGGCAAGATCTGCCCCGCCGCGGTCGGCGTGATACTCACGGTAGCGGGAGTAGGCAGCCACAACAATACTTCCGAGAATCGAAAAGAGGATCTGAAATACAATAATCGCCAGAAAGTGAATAATCGGGCGCATATTTTCGTTTACGAACCTCGATACCGCAAAGGCGACGACCCGTGCCAGGAACACCACGAACGTGTTCACGATTCCCTGCAGCAGGGTCATAGTGATCATATCGCCATTTGCCACGTGGGCAACCTCATGGGCAATAACGCCTTCAACAGCATCATCATCCATCGATTGAAGCAGACCAGTTGAAACGGAAACAAGCGATCTCTTTTTGGTAGGCCCTGTCGCAAAAGCGTTCACTTCAGCGGACTGGTAAATCCCAACCTCCGGCATATGGGTAAGCCCTGCGCGCCGGCAGAGACGGTGTACTTTTTCAACGACCATTTTTTCAGCCTGGCTTCCCGGATTATCCGGGTCAATTACTTTGACGTTCATCGCTTTTTTCGCTATGAATCTCGACATAGCCAGTGAAATAAATGCTCCGGCAAAGCCGATAACGGCACTGATAATCAACAGCGGCACCAGATTCAGCGTACCGGCACCATAGTCATAAGCACCCAGGTTAACACCAAACAAACTTAGTATTGAAAACACGATGACAATTGTTAACAACACCATCATGTTCGTTAACAGAAACAGCATGATTCTTTTACCCATGGCTTTCTCTCCTTTTTTTACTCTTCATTTTCTTTTACACGAGTATTTATACGCAGGTGTACCCCGGAAGGTTTCATCCTTATTTATATTATTACACATTAAAATTTACACGAAAAGAAAGATCCCTCGTATGTTTACAAGTTTTTCTTAACAGGTATAAATATTAAGAGCATGTTTTCATTCAGAAAGAATTAACACAATTGGAATTCTGACGAAGGAGGACGCCATTTATGGCACGAAACGTTGCACAAAAGCTAATCGAAGAACACCTCGTCTCCGGGGAGATGACTCCAGGCGAAGAGATTGGAATGAAAATCGACCAGACACTCACCCAGGATGCCACTGGAACAATGGTGATGCTTGAGCTTGAAGCGATGGGGGTTGAACGGGCTCAGACAGAAGCTTCCGCCCAGTACGTAGACCACAATATCATTCAGGAGGATAATAAAAACCCGGATGACCATCTGTTTCTTCAAACAGCAGCAAAACGCTTCGGCATGTATTTCAGCCGCCCGGGTAACGGTGTCAGCCACCCGGTACACATGCAGCGCCTTGCCCGTCCCGGCCGCACCCTTCTCGGGTCGGACTCCCATACATGTGCCAACGGCTGTATGGGGATGCTTGCCATGGGAGCAGGCGGTATCGAAGTAACGATGGCAATAGCTGGAGAGCCATTCTTTGTTAAAATGCCCCAGGTTTGGGGAGTAAAGCTTACCGGCAAGCTTCCGGACTGGGTCAGCGCCAAGGACGTTATTCTTGAGCTTCTCCGCCGCCATGACGTGAAAGCCGGCGCTAACAAAGTCATTGAATACTACGGACCAGGCCTTGAAGATCTGAGCGCTATGGATCGTCACGTTATTGCGAACATGGGAGCCGAGCTCGGTGCCACCGCAAGCGTATTCCCATCGGACGATGAAGTGAAGCGTTTCATGGCAAGCCAGAACCGCGAGGACGAATGGCAGGAGCTGAAAGCTGACCGCGGTGCCCAGTACGACATCGATGAAGAAATCGATTTGTCCTCTCTTGAGCCGCTGATTGCCAAACCGTCGAGTCCGGGCAACGTTGTACCGGTACGGGAAATCGCCGGCGAACCTATTTTCCAGGCGTATATTGGTTCATCCGCAAACCCTGGATACCGAGACTTTGCGATTGCTTCTGAGATCGTCAAAGGGAAAAATGTGCATGAAAATGTAAGCTTTGATATTAATCCATCTTCACGGCAAATGCTGACAGACCTCGTGTCCAACGGCCATATTGCCAATCTCCTGAGCGCTGGCGGCCGGCTGCACCAGGCAGGCTGTAACGGCTGTATCGGCATGGGACAGGCACCTGCCACCCACAAAAACAGCCTGCGGACGACTCCGCGGAACTTCCCGGGACGCTCGGGTACGAAGGAAGACCGCGTATTCCTGTGCAGCCCTGAAATAGCTGCTGCTTCTGCGCTTTACGGTGAAATTACCGACCCGCGGACCCTTGATATGGACTATCCTAAGGTAGGTGAACCTGATGAGCCAACCGTTGATTTCCGGTTGCTGCAGGAGCCGCTTCCTTACGAAGAAGCAAAAAATATAAAAATTGAAAAAGGCCCGAACATTGCTACCCTTCCGGAAATGGAAGAGCTGCCGGACCGCATCGAAGTACCAGTACTGCTGAAGCTTGGCGACAACTTCTCCACCGATGAGATTCTTGCCGGCGGAGCGCGCGTGCTTCCGTACCGCAGTAACCTGCCGGAAATCAGCAAGTTTTCATTTGAAATTACCGATGAAGACTATTACAACCGGGCAATGGAAATTAAAGATGATACCGGTCACGCTATTGTCGGCGGATCCAACTACGGCCAGGGCTCAAGCCGTGAGCACGCAGCCCTTGCACCCCGCTACCTCGGTCTGCGTGTTGCCCTTGTCCAGGACTTTGCCCGTATTCACTGGCAGAACCTTGTGAACTTCGGCGTGCTTCCGATCACGTTTGAAGACACTGAAGACTATATGAAAATCGACGCCGGCGACACTATTGTGCTTGAGAACCTGCGTGAAAATATCCAAAATTACAACACGTTTGAAGCCACTATTAAAAACAAAAATGAAACCATTACCGTGCGCCATGAAATGTCAAGGCGCCAAATTGACATGATGCTTCGCGGCGGTTTGATCAACTGGGTACGCGCAAAACAATAACAGTACCGGCGGGGCAGACGCTTCTTTTCAGGAAGCGCTGCTCCTTTATGTTTGATGATTAAGGGAGGCCTTCATTGATGGAAAACAAAGTAGAAAATCAAAGAACTATCCTGCTGACCGGCGCCACCAACGGCATCGGCAGAATCGTCGCAGAAAAACTGGCAGCTGAAGGGCACACCCTATTGCTGGTGGGACGCAAGGAATGGAAAGGCGAAGAGCTGATTACCGAATTGGAGCAGAAAACCGGAAACACAGGACTTCATTTTTATCAGGCTGACCTTTCCCTGCTGCAGGAAATCGAGACACTTACAGAGAATATAGCACGGGACTACGGCCAGCTTGACGCCCTGATTAATAATGCCGGCGCCGTCTACTCTTCCAGGGTTTGGACGGAGGAGCATCTCGAGCGCACTTTTGCCCTGAATTACCTCGGGGTATTTTATCTTACTGAGCTTCTCCTCCCTCTTCTCCGGAAGAGCTCTGACGGCCGGATTGTAAACGTTTCTTCTGCTGCACATGCAATATCCAGGATGAACTTTCAAAATCTGCAGGGGGAGCAGAAGTATAACGGCCTGAAGCAATACGGTCTGGCGAAGCTGTCCCTGCTGCTGTATACGTATGACCTTTCCCAAAGGCTACGCTATGAAAATATTAAAGTGAACGCTCTCCATCCCGGCAACATTTCCACCGGGTTCGGATTGAATAATAAAAATGCCTTTTACCGGGGACTGAACAAATTCACCAGTATGTTCGGCGACTCCCCGGAGGAAGGAGCTGACCTGGAAGTGTCGCTTGCTTCAGGTGCCCGCGGCTCTCAGGTAACCGGTAAATACTTCACGAAAAAAGGAATTACGAGCTCTTCGAGTGATTCCTATTCCACAGCCAATCAAAGAAAGCTGCGGGAAATCAGCGAAGAACTCGTTTATCACTACACTGGAAGAGAGCTTCAGAAAGAAGCCTAAAAAATATCAGCCTCATGGAATGCCTTCGCGGGCATTCCTTTTTTCGCTTTTCTGTCTTTCCGCCTTGTTTTGCCCTGTTTTGAAGCGGGTATTTAACCTTCATGTGCATGTACTTATGCACCATTCTATTTACCTGAGGAGGAATTCCCCATCGTACAGGCGAAGGCAAATGCCGCAAAAGCTGACTTCACCGAACGTTTTACGTCTCTGCGTCAGCAGACGATGAAGCTGACCGAACCGTTATACACCGAAGATTTTATGATTCAGGCGCATCCTGACGTCAGTCCGGCGAAATGGCATCTGGCCCACACGACCTGGTTTTTTGAGCAGTTCATTCTCAAGCCGTACGCTGATCATTATGAAGAGTTTTCAAAATTCTCCAACGGCTTGTACAACTCCTATTACGAAACGCAGGGAAAACCGTTTCCCAAGCAGTACCGCGGACTGATTTCCCGTCCGACGACTGAAGACACCATGGAATACCGGCGTCATGTGGAAGCGGCGATGGAACGTTTTCTCAAAGAAGGGCCCTGGAACGATGAGATCGCTGAATTAATGGAAACCGGCCTGCAGCACGAGCAGCAGCACCAGGAGCTGTTAGTCACCGACACAAAATTCAACTTTTCGATGAATCCACTTAACCCTGCCTACCTGGAAAATGATTCTTTTGCTGAAAAGGGAGAGACTCCTGAATTGGAATGGCACGCCTATGAAGACGAGTTAACGACTATTGGCACAGATAATCTGCATTTTTCCTTCGATAACGAACGCCCGGAGCATAAATTTTATCTGCACGCCTTCTCTATCGCCTCCAGACCGGTGACCAACGAAGAATATATTCGTTTTATTGAAGACGGCGGCTACGAAGATCCTGAGCTGTGGCTTTCCGAAGGCTGGGGTATTGTCCAGAAGCATGACTGGAAGGCACCGCTCTACTGGCAGAAACAGGGCGGGATCTGGTTCTACTTTACGATGAACGGCCTGAAAGAAGTGCGCCTTCATGAACCTATTGCCCATATCAGCTACTACGAAGCAGATGCCTATGCCCGCTGGGCCGGAGCGCGCCTCCCTACCGAACAGGAATGGGAGTACGCTTTCCGCAGCTCCGAAGCAGACGGTACGTTTCTTGAATCTGAAAGCTATCATCCGCAGCCACTCCAATCGGCTCCCAATGCCTACGGAGACGTATGGGAGTGGACACGCAGTCCTTATTCCCCGTATCCAGGCAACCGTCCGCCGGAAGGGGCCATGGGAGAATACAATGCAAAATTCATGAGCAACCAAATGGTGCTGCGCGGCGGTTCGTGCGCAACTCCGCAGTCACACATCCGCTCCACCTACCGTAATTTTTTCCCGCCGGAAAAACGCTGGCAGTTCAGCGGACTGAGGCTTGCCAAGGACGGAGTGCAGAAATAGCCATGGCTGACTATACTGTATTGGATTTAAAGCCTTCGCTCTCCTCCCTGGCTGAAGACGTTCGCACCGGACTGGCTGCCGAGCCTAAGAGTATCCCCCCGAAACATTTCTACGATGAGCAGGGAAGCATGCTATTTAATGAAATTACCCGGCTGCCGGAATATTACGTGAGCCGGACCGAGGCGTCTGTTTTATCCGACTACGGGGAAGAAATTGCTGAAAGCATTGGAGCCTCCTCCCTTATTGAGCTTGGAAGCGGAAGCTTTGATAAAATCCGCTGCCTGCTTCCCTTCCTATCGGAGGCAGTGAGCTATACCCCCGTCGACATTTCGCTTAGTGCCCTGCACGATACCGCCGCCCATGTAAAGGAAGCCGTGCCGGCCATGCAGGTCTCAGGCGTATGTGCAGACTATACAAAAACGATGTCGTTTTTTAACAGCAGCAAAGACCAGCCCTCTGCTGTCTTTTTTCTCGGCTCCACTATTGGAAACCTGGATCCGAAGGAGGCTTCCGAATTTTTACAAAAGCTCGCTTTTCATATGAATCCCGAGGACAGCCTGGTGGTCGGTGTCGATTTGAAGAAGGATCCGGTCGTGCTTCACCGGGCGTATAATGACGAGGCAGGCATTACCGCTTCCTTTAATAAAAATTTGCTCCACCGCCTAAACCGCGAGCTTGACGCCGGCATCAATACCGGCCATTTTGCACATGAGGCTTTTTACAACGAACGGCTCGGGCGGATCGAAATGCATCTGCGCGCCGAAAAGCCTTCCCTGTTCTCGATCGGTGGAGAAACGTTTACGATGCGTGCCGGCGAGACGATCCATACAGAAAACAGCCGGAAGTTCACTCCCGAGGAATTCATAAATCTGGCCCGCCAGTCCTTCTGGGAAACCAGCGACTGGTGGACGGACGAAAATGAATGGTTTGGCGTATTTACGCTTTCCCCTCAAATATAAGCAGAGCTCCCGGTCCTCCGGGGGCTTTTCATGTCTGCGGCCAGCCTTCCAGCCGGTACGCCATTTCCCAGAACAAATACTCAAACCGGGTAGTCGTTAAAAATATATTTTCAATCTTTCTTTTTTCCTCCGCGGGTTTGTTTTCTGCCAGGCGGTCGAGCATGCTGATGCCCCAGTCCGCCAGCTGCTGAAATTCGTCATCGCTGTACATCTGCACCCATTCGCCGTACAGCTCATGCTCGAGGGCCCCCGGCCATGAACTGAGCTTTCTTCCGATTTCTGCGTAGCTCCACATGCATGGAAGCACAGCCGCAAGCAGCTCAGCCAGACCTCCGTTCTGCCCTTCATGCAGCATATACCTTGTGTACGCAAGTGTAGTTGGTGCCGCTTCTGCCTGTTCGAGCTCCTGTTCGGTGATGCCAAATTTTTTTGCATACTGGCGGTGCAGACTCATTTCTTCATTCATGGTAACGTCCATTACCTTCGCAAAAGCCCCCATCGTTTCCACGTCTTCGGCTTTAACAGCACCAATCGCAAACAGTTTCGCATATTGCATGAGATAAAGGTAATCCTGAACCATGAAATAACGAAATTTTTCCTTATCGAGGGTCCCCCGCCCAAGCTCTTCCACAAACGGATGCGTATGATTCTGCTCCCACACCGGCAGCAGTTTTTCCTTTAAATCATGAGTGAATGACATTAACCTCTTCCTTTCCTTCATTAAGAATCAAACCGGCCCAATCCCAGTCGGAAATAGGAATTTCCCATATTCAAACACAGTTTCCTCCTGCGGGCAACACGTGCATGAGGCAGCCTTTCGCAGGGTATACTACAAGTATACTGAAGGGAGCGTGATGAATTCATGAAAACAACGAATACCGATGTATGCATTGTTGGGGCGGGCCCCGTAGGCTTGACTGCCGCCAACACATTAAGAGCACTCGGCATCCGCGTCCGTATTTTAGACAGAAAAAGCTCGATTTCCCCCTTTTCCAAAGCATTCGGCATCCAGGCGCGCACCCTCGAAATGCTCAGCCTGATCGGTGCGCTCCGCCCCTTCTTAAAGGAAGGGTTCCCAATCACTGATGCGGCTGTTCAGCCTGAAGGCAAACGTGCTTCCAGGGCCTCCTTTGCTTCGCTCGATACGCCGTTTCCCTTCATGCTTATGCTGCCGCAGTCAGATACGGAGCATATTTTAAAGAAACAGCTTCGGGAAATCGGCCAATTTATCGATTGGAACACCCACTGTAAACGGATTACCCAGTACCGGGACTACGCAGAGGTGGAATGCTCCACCGAAAATGGGCACGAATTAATCCGCGCCTCCTATGTGATCGGCTGTGATGGTCCTCACAGTACCGTCCGTGAGAACATGAACGTTTCCTTTCCGGGCGGCAAGCATGAAACAATCTACTTTTTAGGGGACGTGACGGTGGAAGGAATTCCGCTTTCCAACGATATCTCGACATTTATTACCGAACGCGGTGTAGCTGCTTTCTTTCCCTTCCGTGATGAAACGTACCGGGTAATCACTATCGACCATGCCGAACAGAACCGTGAACACCGGGACGACCTCCCTCTTGAAGATCTCGAAAAAAGCGTACAGCGTATTACTCAGCAGCCAGTACGTTTGACCAGCGCCTCCTGGCTGTCCCAGTTCGGCACCTCCCATCACCAGGCTGATTCCTACCGGGATAAGCGGCTGTTTCTTGCCGGAGATGCTGCCCATCTGCACAGCCCCTTCGGCGGCCAGGGAATGAACCTCGGCATGCAGGACGCGGTTAACCTCTGCTGGAAATTGGCGTGGGTGCTCCGCGGCCATTCGGATCCTGCTCTGCTCGATACGTATGAAGAGGAACGTTACGCGGTCGGACGCAAGACCATTCGAATGACAAATACGGCCATGCAGGTGATGACCCGCTCCCATACCCTTATTCCACGTCTTCTGGCGAACCCTGTCAGTATGCTGAGCAAAAGCAGTTCATTACAGCGCCAGCTGACCCAGCGCCTCGCCAATATTGATATCAGCTATCAGAACAGGGCTTCGTTTGCGAAATTCCAGCACCAGGGGCCGATGATTCCAGCCGGATCCCGGGCTGCGCCGGCACGTGTTCTTACCGAGGAAGGAGAACACGCAGACGTAATGGATTTTCTGCACATCCAGCAGTTTACCTGCCTGTTTTATATCGAAGACGAGCAGGAGCTTCATCAGCTCGATGAAAGCATCCAGGAGGTGCGCCGGCAGTACGGCCCTTCCATTCTCATTCTCGTTGTTCAGCGCAAAGGCATACTCCGGGCCTCCAGGCCGAATATCCACCATCTGTTTGATTACCGGCGCGATCTTGCCGTTAAATGGAAGCTGCCGGCATTTTCAGCTGTACTCATACGTCCGGACGGCTATGTTGCTTTTGCCGAGCACCCGGTCCGTACCGGGAGATTGATGAGAAAAATTCACACCGCTTTATATCAGTAGCTTCTTTCATCCTCGCTCCATTTTCCAGCCGGCTGTGGATAATTTCCGAAAGCACTTCAAAGACTGTCCACAAGCCGGCGCTTCATTTCAGTAAATTCTCTGTCATCAATGCCTTTAATCGAAGCAGCCGCTTCGATTATTTTTATGTCCTTCCCTTATCTCAGCTGATAACCATCCCCATTGTGTATATGTCTGTGGACGGTTTTGTCAGTTTTTCAAAAACCACCATTTTCTCCTTCTGTTCGTTTCCAGAAAAGAGCCTCCTGTTCGAGCCTCTGCACGACAGTATGCTTTTCTTCCATATATCCAGACGGACTGTGCGGGTGCCTCGCTACAGCCTGTTTTTTAATGATTTCATATTCCTTCGCCTTTGCCGGGAAAGAGCGTAAATAATCGCGGAAGGCAAGGTGACGTCCGCTCCCTTCGCTTTCTTTTTCGAACACGTGCACGTGAAAACGGCGGACATATTCGCCTTTATAATAAAAAGCCCTTCCTTCAATACCATGCTCTCCTTTTCCCCTATATCCGAGTCCTTCAAGCCGGTCTTCGGACCACATAGAGAGCTCTGGGGTTTCAATTAGGATATCGATGATTGGCTTTGCCGAAAGGCCCGGAACGCTCGTGCTTCCTATGTGGTAAATATGATCTCCCGGACCGCCGGCTTCAAGCTCGAGCAGCTTTTGTTCATGGTAAAAATAGTGCTTCCACTCCTTTTGCCACGGCACGACCTCTATGGTCCGCATCGGATCACTCCTTTTCAAAAATCTTTATTTTTCTCAAACTTCAGCATAAAAAACTGTCCTGGAAGCCTCCAGGACAGCTGCTTGATTTCGTTATTCGGGAATATACGGCAGATCCCGCATTTTCGGTACATTGATGACGTGAGGGGTTACGTAGCCGAGAAGGCCTTCTTTTCCGTATTCGCGGCCGATGCCGGACTGCTTGACTCCGCCGAATGGATAACGGACGTCAAGTCCCTGCACAGCAGCGGTATTGACCATCGTAGTGCCTGCTTCAATACGGGCTGCAACTTCGATGGCATGGTCTTCTTCTCCCCATACCGAGCTTGTGAGGCCGTAAATGCTGTCGTTCGCCATTTTCACCGCTTCATCCACCGTATCGTAAGGCACGATCGGAACGGTCGGTCCGAACTGTTCCTCCTTCACAATGTCGTCCTGCTGGTCCGCGCCGAGCACCAGAGTCGGCTGCAGGAAGTACCCCTGTTCAAACAGCTCCTTATCCACAATGTGGCCGAGCGGGATAACGTCCGCGCCTTTTTCAGCCGCATTGTCCACAAGGCTTTTCACAAAATCCAGCTGCTGCTTGTTATTGAGCGGTCCGGTCGTGACCTGTTCATCAAACGGACTGCCGATTTTCACCCATTTGTTGGCTGCTTCCTGATACTTTTCCACAAAATCATTGTATAGGGTGCGCGGTACATAAATGCGTTTGGCGATCATGCATATCTGGCCGGCGGTCAGGAAGTTGGAGATAACCATGCGGCGCATCGCGCGCTCATCATTTACGTCAAAGTCCGGCAGCACTACGGCAGCATCATTGCCGCCAAGCTCAAGCGTCATATCCTTGATTGTATCCGCGGCCGACTTCATAATTTTCTTAGCAGTTTCCGTACCTCCCGTGAAAGCAATTTTATCCACATGTGTATTGGAGGTAAGCTCCACGCCGACCTCAGCTTCTCCGTGGACGAGATTCAGCACCCCGTCCGGAAATTCTTTGGCAATCATTTCAACCACCAGGCTGACCGCATGTGGAGCAAACGGGCTCGGCTTTGAAACGACGGTATTTCCTGTCAGAATCGCCGGAGCAATCTTGATTGTCGAGAGCGCAATTGGATAGTTCCACGGGCTGATGGCAGACACTACGCCTATCGGCTCCTGACGGATGATTGTTTTACCGCCCTCGCCTTCGTCTACCTGATCAGCGATTGTCTCTTTTACTGTCTGGCAGGCATACTCCATCCACATGATTGAAACCGCCATTTCGCCCTCTGCGTCGTAAACCGGCTTGCCGTGTTCTTCCGCGAGCGTTTCAGCAAGCTCCGGCGTGCGGTCCTTCATTGTTTGG
The DNA here is from genome assembly GCF_056034385.1 of Marinococcus sp. LNHM3E3-2.2. Classification (NCBI taxonomy): domain Bacteria; kingdom Bacillati; phylum Bacillota; class Bacilli; order Caryophanales; family Bacillaceae; genus Marinococcus; species Marinococcus sp. LNHM3E3-2.2. The sequence goes on along the minus strand of NZ_JBQLIC010000004.1, from coordinate 155,723 downwards.
ATGGCGCGTTCCATCCGCTCGATCCGCTCTTCCACCGGCACTTCCTTCCACGCAGGAAAAGCAGCACGGGCTGCTTCAATAGCTTCCGCTGCCTGCCCGGTCGTTGTTTTCGGCACGTATGCCACGATTTTTTGCGGGTCTGCCGGGTTTTCCCGTTCCATATATTCGTCGGCGTCCACTCGTTTTCCGTTAATCCATGCATATAATGTTACTGACTCGTCTGCCATTGCTGACTCCCCCTTAGAAACATTAGTATCTATCAATTCATCGTAGCCTGCTGCACGTGATTATTCAACTAATTTGCTGAGCCGGCTGCGGCAGTTACTTTTTAATAACCTGTTTAGTGCCGGGCACCATTTTCCCTTTGCACATCGGACACTCTTTTTCCGTTTCATCAGGTGCTTCCGACAGACGTATCCAGGCCGGGCACATCGCTTCTTCACAGACGAGCGCCTCGATGGTTTCCGTTTCCTGCTTTTCCCCTGTATGTGTTTCTCCCGGAAAGGCTTCGAGCAGAAAGCGTGACACTTCCACCTCCTTGCCGCGGTAAAAGGCCGGCGAGCTGATGCACAGCTTCTGCTTCGCCCGCGTAATCGCTACATATGCGAGCCGGCGCTCCTCCTCCAGAGCCTGGGTCTGCTTATTTTCTGCCTTCTCTCCGTATAAAAGGTCCTTCATCCGGTCGGCCTTTAAGGCAGAATCATGCGGCATGATCGTTTCTGAAGCCCCGATCACATACACGACCGGAAACTCCATGCCCTTGGCCCGGTGGATCGTCATCAGCGAAACGTGGTTCGCATCCGGGTCCTTCTCCCGCTCCTTCATCTCGCGGAATGTCCGCAGCATATCGTCGACAAAGTATACAAAAGACGACACACTTTCAAACCGTTTGGCCGAGGACTCCAGTTCATCGAGGGTTTCCTTTAACGTTTCCTTTTTCATGCTTACCTGCTGTTCATCGGCCTCCAGGTAGCCGTCGTAAAACTGGCGCCGCATCTGGCGGATGGCCGTTTCCGGGCGTTTTTCCTTCAGCTTCTGAATCATGCTCTGCCGCTCCTCCACCTTTTTACGCTGAAACGGGCGAATGCCCGGCATGTCTGTTAAATGAAGCAGCGGTTCGCTGCGGGGAGAAAATATTTCACGGTCTTTAATGTGCCGCATGCCGCGCTCCCGGGAGATGAATAAAGTCGGCACAACTTCGGGCATCGCTTCCACGAGCGTCGGATTCAGGCTCAGCCGCAGATAGTCCATCATCGCTTTCACCGGCCACTGCTCATAGAACATCTGGTTGCCGAGGGAATGGTGCACAAACGGCACATCCTGGGCCGTCAGCTGCTCAAAGATGGCACGGCTCACACTGATCGTCCGGTGCAGCACGGCCATATCACGCCACTCGCATTCTCCCTCTGCCACGGCACGCTTCATATCTGCCACCACCTGCTCCGCTTCTTCGTCGGTGGACGCAGCGCGGAAATAAAACGGAGACGAGGCTTCTGCATTCATCACCTGGAGGGTTTTCGTTTTCCGCTGCTTGTTGTGGCGCACCACTTCATTCCCAAGGCCGGCAATAGCTTTATGGGAGCGGTAGTTGACGTCGAGCACAATCGTCTGCGCTTCCGGATACTTCTGGTCAAACTCCAGAATAAATTCGTGCCGGGCCCCGTTAAACGAATAAATCGTCTGGTCGTCATCACCCACCACAAACAAATTGCGGTGCTTTTCCACGATCATCTGCACCAGCCTGTACTGAAGATAGTTGGTGTCCTGAAATTCATCGACCATGACGTACTCAAACCGGTCCTGCAGCTGCTGCAGAAAAGCCGGGTCCTCGTCCATCAATGCTTTGGCCTTCATTAAAATATCGTCAAAATCAATATAATTGCGTTCAAGCTTCCAGTCTTCATACGCCTCGCAAATACGTTTTAACTGCTTTTGGCTCGTTTCTTTTTCAGGAAGATCCGCAACAGCGGTGTCATTCATTTTATGATAGGACAGAAAGGATAAGACCGCCTCGGGCTGATAGACATCTTCAAGGCCCATGTCCTTCATCAAAAGCTTCACGGCCAGCTGCTTTTTCCGCTCGCTTGAAACAATTTCCTGTCGGATACCGTGGCGGCGGAGCAGAAGCAGGAAAAAGGCGTGGAACGTGCGCACCTGCAGATTGCTGGCTGTTTCTCCGACACCCGGCAGGTTCATCACTCTCGTTTTCATTTCTTCCGCTGCTTTTTTTGTAAATGTGATCAGTAGAACGGATTCTGCCGGCACCTGCTTGACCGCCATTAAATAGCCGGCCCGGCAGACGAGCACCGACGTTTTCCCTGAACCGGCACCTGCAAGCGCCAGCAACGGCCCGCTGCCAAAGCGTACGGCTTCAATCTGGGCTTCGTTCAAAAAAATACCGTCCGCTTCAAGCGAACGAAAATAAAAGGCATCGGATTCCTGATCCGATACGAGCTCCCTGCTTGTTGTAGCTTTAGCAATTGCTGCATATGGTACTTCTTCTCCGCTTACACCGAAGGGAGTCGAATAAAAAGAAAATTCCCGCATAAGTTCTCACCGTTTCTGTTGGATTGAGTATGTTTATTATAAATCGGCACAGCCCCTCTTGTATAGAGCAGGCAGTCATGGTCTGCCAAGCATTATTTTTCCGCCTCCGCTGAAGCTTCCGTTCTCATAGTCCTTTAACGCCTGCCGTACCTGAACGAGCGGATAGACATGCCGGACGCGCGGCACCACAAGCTGCCCGCTTTCCACCAGTTGAAACAGCGTCCTGAATACCTGCTGGAAGCGCGCATCGGAAACTGAAGCATTCCAGTGCCTCAGATGAAACATCGTACCCTTCACTCCCAGTGTTTCCGTAATATAAGCCCAGTCGAGCGGTCTGCCGGAGAGCAGGCCGAGTGCTAAAAGCGTTGTTCCCGGCTTAACGCTCCCGGCGAGAGCGGCTCCGGCTTCTCCACCGATCATATCCACGGCGGCTTCTGCTTTCTCTCCCTGCAGGGCAGCTTTCAGCCCGCTCTCTTCTTCTCCTTCCCCGGCTGCCACTATTTTTTCTGCCCCCAGCTGTACCAGCTCGTTTATTACTTCATTTCGTCGTACCAGGCCCACCACGCGAATATTCATCCAGGAAGCCAATTGAATCAGAAGCCTGCCCATTACAGAATTAGCCGCGTTAATAACAAGCATTCCACCGGAAGGAATATCCAGCTTTTCAGTTAAAAGGACGTACGCCGTCACCGGGTTGATGTACATCTGCGCAGCTGTCTCATCGGAAAGACTGTCCGGCACCGGTACGGTCAGGGCTGCCGGCGCATGCACAAGCGACTGCCAGGTGCCTTCGCCCCGCAGCGGCAGCACGCGCTTTCCTATCAATCCTCTGCTCACTCCTTCTCCAACCCGCTCAACAACACCCACACCTTCGTAGCCGGGCACGAGCGGCAGCGTTACCCGGTGGGCATAACGCCCGTATACAGGAATGAGATCCGAAGGATTGGCCGGGGACAGACGCATCCGCACTTCCACGCGGCCGGCTTTTAACTCCCCCTTTTCTTCCTCCCTGATATGAATTTGCTCGGACGGTATTCCAAACGCACCGACGTCTGCTTTTATGTTGATACGTCCCATCTTCTCCCTCCTAATATGCAATTGCCGCTCTGTCTACGATATGCTACTCTTTGAACAACCCGTATATTTAAATAAGAGGATATAGTCCTACACTTTCTGAAAGCGTTATCCTGGAAGGAGGGAGCCCATTATAAGAAAGAACATGAAGATGCAGACAAAAATTATGTTTCTCGTCGTCGGGCTTGTCGCTTTTATTACGATAAGCTCCTTCGGGGTGTTTGCTTATTTAGAATATAATGATATCGAAGAAGAGCTCGGAGATAAAGCGTTAAGCACAGCCACCTACATAGCGAGCTCCCCGGTCGTTCAGGGAGCGTATGCCTCCGAGGATCCAAGCTCCGTGCTTCAGCCCTATGCTGAACGGGTCCGTAAGCAGGCCGGCGCAGAGTTTGTGGTGCTCGGTGATACCGACGGAGTCCGTTACGCCCACCCGGACGAATGGAAAATCGGCGAATCCATGGTCGGCGGCGACAACGCCCGCGCGCTCGAGCAGGGGCAGTCCTACGTCTCCACTGCCACCGGCACCCGGGGCCCCTCTCTTCGCGGCAAGGCACCGGTTCGTGATGAAGACGGGGATATTGTCGGCATCGTTTCTGTCGGCTTTCTGCTTGAGGATGTGCGGGCGGCCATCTGGGAACGCTTCGGGCTTCTGTTTATGCTCGCGCTCGTTCTTCTCGCTCTAGGCGTAATCGGCAGTATGGCGGTCTCAAGAAATATCCGGAAAGATATGTTCGGCCTTGAACCTCATGAGATTGGTCAGCTGTACCAGGAAAAAGAAAGTGTACTTACTGCTATCCGGGAGGGCATTATTGCAATTGACACCGAAGGGCGGATCACGATGATGAATGAATCAGCCCGAAACATGCTTGCTATTAACGGTGTCATCGAGGGGCAGAATATTCATCACGTGCTGCCGGACTCGGAAATGCCAAAAGTACTGAAGCACGGACAGCCGGAATACGACCAGGAATTAGTGCTCCGCGGAGCTCCTTACATCGTCAACCGGGAGCCGATCACTATCGATGGCCGGCTCGTCGGCGTCGTTTCTTCGTTCCGTGATAAAACAGAAATGATGCAGATGGCTAACACGCTTTCTGACATTCAGCGCTATTCGGACAGCCTGCGCTCACAAAATCATGAATATCTGAATAAGCTATACGCCTTGTCCGGGTATCTTCATCTCGGGAAATACGACGAGGCAGCCCAGCTTGTCGAAGAAGAAACGTCCCAGCAGCGCAAAACCCACTCCGTAGTCTTTCAGCAGATTAACGACCCGACCGTTCAGGCGATACTAACCGGAAAAGCGGCAAGGGCTTCCGAAAAAAAGACAGCTTTTCACATCGACAGCGAAAGCCGGCTGGAAACACTGCCGGACCACATTCAGAAGGTTCAGCTTGTATCTATTTTAGGCAACCTTATCGATAACGCCATCGACAGCGCCTCAGGCTGTTCAGCGCCCGAAGTAACCTTTTTTGTCACCGAAATGGAGGAGGAAATTATGTTTGAAGTTGTCGATAACGGGCCCGGGCTCCCGGAAGGTGTAGACATTACTTCCCAGGGAGCCTCCACGAAATCCGGTGATCAGCCAAGAGGATACGGACTGGCAATCGTAGAAAGAACGATTCAGGAACTACAGGGTATGCTTGAATTTGGCAACAATGAAAATCAGGGCGCCTATTTTACGGTTTACCTGCCCAAAACGTTGCCGCAAGGGGGTAGTTGATGATTCACGTTGGTATTGCTGAAGACGACTTCCGGATTGCAGATATTCACCGGCAGCTTATTGAACAAATTGAAGGATTTTCATGCAGTTTTACCTCCGGCACCGCCAGAGAGCTGCTCGATACGATGCAGCACACGCCGGTTGATGTACTGCTGCTCGACATTTATCTGCCCGATCAGCTTGGAACAGACATTCTCGGGCAAATACTAGATCGCCATGATGCGTACATTATTATTATTTCAGCTTCAAATGATCTCAGTCATGTGCAGAAAGCCCACCGGTCGGGTGTGATCGATTATATTATTAAACCAGCTTCTCCTAAACGGCTCGAGGAGTCGCTGAAAAAATTCCAGGCTATGCAGGCGGCCCGCCCTGAAGGGGATCTTACCCAGGAGGAGATTGATCGTTACTTCTCCCCTCCTGCGTCTCCCGGCACGGCGGAAACCAAATCAGAATTGGATTTGCCAAAAGGTATTGATGCCTTCACACTCGATCAGGTAAAGGATCAGATCCATCAGGCAGAGCACGGAGTAACGGCTGATGAAATGGCTTCGTTTCTCGGTGCTTCCCGAACTACCGCGCATCGCTATTTTAAATATTTATTATCCGCAAACGAAATCGAGGTCCGTCCGATCTATGGAATTGTCGGCCGCCCTGAACGCAGATATTTTAAAAAATAATTCCTTCACCGGCTGCAGCCAGTACATGCAGCCGGTTTATTTATGCCCGTGACATTTATGAAATAAATACAATAAACGAAAGATATACATTTTAAATTGTAAACGGTTACATTTAAGCGTTTTTTGGTTACGCTTACATCAATATAAAAAAGGGGGCTACATATTATGAAGCATTCAAAATATTGGATCGGTGCCGGAGTACTTTCGCTTAGCGTTTTAAGCGCCTGCGGAGGAGGCGGCGGGGACAGCTCGTCAGGTGGAGATGGCGGCGACGGCGGCGATGAAAACTACGAGCCGGATTCCTCACTTGAAATTGTTGCGCCGGCCGGAGCTGGCGGCGGCTGGGATACAGTGGCCCGTTCCGCTGCTGAAGGTCTTGAAGAAGAAGGCATTGTCGATCAGGGCATCGGTGTCGTTAACCGGGAAGGCGGCGGCGGAGCCAACGGCTGGTCCTACATTCATAACCAGGAAGGCAATCCGGAATACTCTTTTGTGGCTTCACCTCCACTTCTGCTCGTGCCGCTGAACGGCCAGTCGGAATACAGCTATGAAGATTTCACTCCTCTGTCGAATATGATTGCCGACTACGGCGCGTTTGCCGTTACGGAAGACTCGGAATGGGATGATTTGAACGACCTGTTCGACGATATGAAGGAAAACCCGGATGATATCACCGTCGTCGGCGAATCTTCCCCGGGCAGTATGGACCATATGCAGTTTGCCAAAATTGCAGCCGGTGCCGGCGTTGACCCTTCTACGATTAAATACGTCTCTGCCCAGGACGGCAGCGCTCTGACAAACCTTTTAAACGGCCAGGCCGATGTTTATTCAACGGGTATCACCGAGACGGTCGAGCAGGTGAGAGCCGGCGATGTTAAAGTCCTCGGCATTACAGCTGAAGAACGGCTCGAAGGTGACACGGTCAGTGAATTTCCAACCGCTATGGAACAGGGCATCGAAGAAACGTTCGTCAACTGGCGTGGATTCTTGGGACCGCCAAACATGAGTGATGCCGAAGTTGCTTATTACGAAGAAACGTTCAAAGAACTCAGTGAATCTGACTACTGGGAGGAAACCCGGCAGTCCTACGCCTGGGAAGAAAACTACATGGACAGCGAAGAATTTGAAGAGTTCTTAGCCGAAGAAGAAGAATCCATGCAGGAACTGCTTGATGAAGTAGGCATCGACCGGGGCGGCGAGTAACAGCGTCTGAAAGAGCTCTGAACGTTCTGCGTCCAGAGCTCTCTTATATTAAAAGCAGTCGAAAGAGGTGATACGCATGTTTCGTTCCGCAAATAAAATCGTCAGTATGATTCTCATCGTCATTGCTGTTTTCTATTTATATCTGGCTTTTCAAATTCCCGCTTTTGCTACGGGCGTGTTTACTGCTTCCACCATGCCAAAAGCAGCCGGCTTTTTATTGATTGTACTCAGCATCTTTTTGTTTTTTATCAAAGAAGGCGAAAGCGAAGAAGACCAGGAAAAGCGAAAGGAAGCTGGACAGCATATTTTTTACTTAGGCGGTGTAGGCGTAATGATTCTTTTATACATTACTCTTTTAGAGCCTGTTGGTTTCATCTTGGCCTCTACTGTATTTATTTTTCTGTGCAGCCTGTTTATGGGCTACCGGAGACATATCATCAACGCTGTGACCTCGGTTGTTTTTCCTTTATCTCTTTATTTAATTTTTACTCAGTTATTAAATATAAGTCTGCCTCCGGGCATTCTGCCGCTATAGAAAGGAGGTTAACCGCATGGGAACATTTGATGGAATCTTAAGCGGGCTCAGTGTCGCTTTCAGCGTCCAGGGAATGCTGTTTGTGCTGATCGGCGTTTTCGCCGGAACATTTATCGGGATGATGCCCGGGCTCGGGCCGATCAGCGCGATCGCTATCATGATCCCGCTGACGTATAACATGGAGCCGACTGTGGCTCTCGTACTTATGGCCGGCGTGTATTACGGGGCCGTATTCGGGGGATCCACCTCCTCGATTCTCTTGAACGCTCCGGGGATTTCCGGCACGGTGGCTACCGCTTTTGACGGCTACCCCATGGCCCAGAACGGTCAGGCCGGAAAAGCACTTGCGATTGCTGCCATTTCGTCCTTTGCCGGTGGCACGGTGAGTGTCGTTCTGCTGATGCTTTTCGCTCCGCTTCTGGCAAGCGTCGCCATTATGTTTGGCCCGCCCGAATACTTTGCCCTGATGCTGCTTGGCTTAACCGCAATTGCCAGCCTGTCCGACGGCTCGACGATTAAAGCACTTATCTCTGCGGTCCTTGGCCTCATGTTTGTTACCATTGGCATGGACAGCCAGACGGGAACGACGCGGTTTACATTCAATAATCCGAACCTGCTTGAAGGCATTGATTTTCTCGTAATCGCTCTCGGCTTGTTTGCCATTGCTGAAATATGCAATCTGATTGTAAACCGGAAAAAGACAATTAAAAACCAGGGCAACATTGGAAGCCTGAAGCTTTCCAAACAGGACTTCAAGGATATGAGCGGCCCAATGACCCGCCAGTCCTTCCTAGGCTTTATTCTCGGGGTGCTCCCGGGTGCCGGTGCAACGATCGCTTCATTTATCGGCTACATTACGGAAAAAAAGATTGCCAAACGTCCGGAAGAATTCGGAAAAGGCGCAGTGAAAGGTATATCCGCGCCGGAAACGGCCAATAACGCTGCCACGAGCGGGGCCTTTGTACCTCTTCTCAGCCTCGGTATTCCCGGATCCGGGACGACCGCCGTCCTGCTTGGCGCCCTGCTTGTGCTGAACGTGCCCCCAGGACCTCTGTTAATCGAAGAGCAGCCTGACCTCTTCTGGGGCGTTATCATCAGCATGTATATCGGCAACGTATTTTTGTTAATCCTGAATCTCCCGCTTATTCCGTACATTGCTAAAGTGCTGTTGATCCCGCGCCCGATGCTGATTTCGCTTGTGATTATGTTCAGCATGATCGGAGTGTATTCCATCAGCTTCAACACCTTTGACTTGTATTTACTGCTTGCTTTTGGCGTGATCGGCTACTTGATGAAGCTGTACAATTTCCCAGCAGCTCCGCTGATCCTCGCATTTATACTCGGCGGGATGATGGAGGAGTCCTTCCGTCAGGCCATGACCATTGCCAATGACGATTTAACGGTGTTTTTCACCCGGCCGATTGCCCTCAGCATGCTGATTGTCGCGCTTCTTTCCTTCCTCGTGCCAATCATTCGCCAGAAAAAAGCATCCTCCGCATAATAAAAAACCCGGGCACCCGGGTTTTTTTGCGTCATTTTTCATACTGATTTAACAAATCGTCCAAACTTCGTAAACCATTTTTAAATTTCAGTTGACAAATAGCTGATTTCTTTCTATCCTTAGAAATCAGTGAGGTGAACATAGATGCGTATACAAAAAATTATTTATACGGCTTTATTTGCAGCAATTATCGCAGCTTTAGGCATTGTGCCACCAATTCCGCTCCCATTCAGTCCGGTGCCAATCACCCTGCAGACCCTCGGTGTCATGCTTGCAGGCTCTCTGCTCGGTGCGAGATATGGCGGGCTCAGCATACTGCTGTTTGTCGTACTCGTAATGATAGGACTGCCACTGCTAGCCGGCGGTCGCGGCGGTGCCGGTGTATTATTCGGCCCAGGCGGCGGCTACATTCTGAGCTGGCCGATCGGGGCGTTTATCATTGGCTGGATCGCCCATTCCTTCAAGAAACCTTCGTTTCAAAAGTATTTGTTTGCCAATATCGTTGGCGGCATTCTCGTCATTTATGCCGGCGGGGTCACCTACTTATCGTTTTTAATAAACATACCGTGGACCACTGCCGCGATTCAGGCACTCGCTTTTCTGCCTGGGGATATTTTTAAAGCAGTTGTTGCTGGCTTTGTAGCAGTCAGGCTGAACAAGCAGCACAAAATCAGACTTTAGCGCCGAAAGGGGGGGGAGGACTTTAAATGATCGGCCAGGCTATCACCCGGCATGCTGATTCTAACCCTGCCGGGACGGCGCTCTCATACTCAGAACGTTCCATCAGCTGGCGGGAGCTGCACGAAACCATTAACCGCCGGCGGGGTCAGCTGCACGCTGCTTTCGGTCCATTTTTTCAAAAGCAGATTGCTTTTGCGCTTCAGGATCCTCTCGAACAGCTGTATATGTTTTTTGCGGTCGTGTCTGGAGGCGGGATTGCTGTGCCAGTGGATGAAACGCTGGACATCGACACGAAAGCTTCTCTTCTTTCCTCCTCCAGATCCAGTCTTTTTATCACAGATACTGAAGCAGCCGGGCCGCCGGTGCCTTCATTAATTCTTGCAGACGTTACTGGCACTGAGGCGTATCCGTCGGCACCCGCTGCCTTCTGCGAAGAGACCGATTTGTTTTACGGTGCCTGCACATCAGGGTCCTCCGGGGCCCCGAAAGTATGTTTGCGGAGCCATCGTTCCTGGCTGAAAAGCTTTGAAGCGGACGAGCAGCTGTTTCCGTTTCAGGAAGGCGAACGCGTACTGATTACCGGAAAGCTCTCCCACTCTCTCTTCTTGTACGGTGCCGTTCGTATGCTCGAAAACGGCCACACCGTTGTGCTGCCCGCACGACAATCGCCCCGGGCGTTTGACCGGATGGTGGACGAGCAGCAGATTACAGTATTGTACGCTGTACCTACCACGCTCCGCTGGATTCTCAGCCACTCCTTTCCTCCTTCTCCCACCGTCAGACTTATCATTACGGGAGGAGAAAAATGGTTTCCTGCCGATAATAAAAAAGCATTCGCCCGATTTCCTTCGGCGGACCTGTATGAATTCTATGGCAGTGCCGAAACCAGCTTTATCAGCGCCTTAAACCATCGCGCGGAACAGGTCAGCTCTTCCTGCACCGGCCGCCTGTTTCCTATGGTGGAAGCCGCATCTTCCCGGGCATCCGGGGAATTAATCGTAACAAGCCCGTTTTTATTCAGCGGCTATGCCGGAGATAAATGCTTCCACTCCCCCCATTCGGTTGCCACCGGAGACATTGGCTGCGTCGATAAGGAAGGCTTTCTTTATATTACCGGCCGGCGGAGTGGAAAAATTGTCAGCCGCGGACGCAACATTTATGCCGAAGAAATCGAACAGGTACTTATGAGTCACCCGGACGTTGAGCAGGCAGTCGTTTTTGGCATGTACGACGCTCTTCAGGGGGAAAAGATTGCTGCGCTGTATACCGGAAGGGCTGCCCCCGGAAAACTGCGGGCTCACTGCCAAAAACAGCTGCCCGCTTATAAAATACCTGCATGCCGGCATATAAATCGTCTTCCGGTGCTTGGCAGCGGAAAAATCGACCGGGAGCGGGCACAGAAGTATTACGAAGCTTCATTTAAAGGAGAACGGTAATGATGACTGAGCCTGTCTATATTATTGATGCCAAACGGAGCCCTGTACATCATGTGAACGGAGCTTTTTCCCAATTGGAGCCGGAGCAGCTGACGGCGCCGCTGTACAAGTATTTCCAGCTCCATCACGGGATCAATGACCGGGTCCTGGCGGACGAAGTTTTTATGGGAAATACAGTTGGTCCGGGCGGTAACCTTGCCCGGCTCAGTCTGCTTGAAGCCGGATATGATATGTCTGTTCCCGGCGTAACAGTGGACCGCCAGTGCGGCTCCGGCCTTGAAGCTGTGCATCAGGGATTCCGGCATCTGCAGACCGGCGCCGCGGATACCGTTCTTGCCGGCGGGGTGGAAAGCACAAGCCGGGCCCCGAAGCGCTCCTTTTTCGCCTCGGAAGCCTATCCGGTCTCCTCCACGCAGGAAAGAACCCGCTTTTCTCCAAAGGTTATCGGCGATCCTGATATGGGAGAAGCCGCGGAAACGGTAGCGGAGGCCTACAGCATTTCCCGTGCAGACCAGGACGCCTTTGCCGAACGAAGCTACAAGCTTTCGTGGGAGGAAGCAGCAAAACCGGATATTTCCCGGGAAATCATTCCCGTAAGCACCATTCAGGAAGACGCAGAGCTTCGTTCTCCAGATAAAATGAATAAAATTATCCGCCGGGCGCCCCCGGTTTTCCAGGAAAGCGGCACGGTCACTGCTGCCAACTCCTCCCGGATCAGTGACGGGGCGGCACTCACGCTGATGGCAAGTCGCTCCTCCTGCCGGCAGCATGGGCTCGAGCCTGCGCTTGAAATCATCGACGCCACCGCAGCGGGGGTTGATCCGAACATGCCGGGCATCGGGCCGGTGCCTGCTGTACGCCGGCTGCTTGAGCGAAACCATTTGTCTGTACAGGACATTTCCGTTTGGGAATGCAATGAAGCATTTGCCTCCCAGGTGCTTGCCTCCGCCTTTCAACTCGGCATTCCGCCTGAGCGGCTGAATACAGCGGGAGGAGCCATCGCCCAGGGGCATCCATACGGCGCGTCGGGGGCGATTCTTATTGCAAGGCTGATGCGGCTGATGCAAAACGGCGGCCTGCCGCTCGGCGTAGCTATGATCGGAATCGGAGGCGGACTTGGGCTCGCCAGTCTGTACCGGCTTTTATAATAAAAACAGCCTGCATTCATCAAAGGATGAATGCAGGCTTATTTTTTATGACGAAGCCTACTTAGTTATTGAGAAACGATTCCGGTACAGTGGTTAAGTCAATTCCCCAAAGGGTCGGAAGAACAAGATAGACTAATGCCGTAATTAGTATTATCGCAATTATATTCAGGAAGAAGCCGTTTTTCACCATGTCGATGATCCGTATCTTCCCACTCCCGAAAATGATGGCGTTTGGCGGTGTACCAACCGGCAGCATAAACGCACAGTTAGCAGCCATCGCACACGGAACCATCAGCGCAAACGGGTGCACCTGAATCGCAATCGCAAGGGAAGCAACCAGTGGAATAATCATCGTGCCTGTCGCTGTGTTGGACGTGATCTCTGTCAAGAACAACACGAGCGTGGCAGATACAAGGATAACGAGAATGATGTTTACCCCTTCAAGGATAGTTAAGCTGTTACCGATCCACTCGGCAAGGTCGGTGTTACTAAAGCCGGCAGCAATCGCCAGTCCGCCCCCGAACAACAGCAGAATGCCCCATGGTATTTCTCTGGAGTCTTTCCAGACCAGCACCCGCGGGTCCTCCTGTTTTTTCGTGGCAGGCACTAAAAATAAAAGCACCGTAGCGATCATGGCAATACCGCCGTCACTGAGGCCGGTTACTCCAACGATTTCCTGCCAGAAAAAGGAACGTGTAATCCACATGACAGCGGCAAATACGAATACTGCCATGACAATTTTTTCTTCGTATTTCATTCCTCCGAGCTTCGTTCTTTCCGCCTGAATCATGTCACGGCCGCCCGGAATGGTCGAAAAGCCGATATTATAGACAAAGCGTGTCAGGTAGAACCAGACCATCAATAAGAAGACAGCTACGATCGGCGCGCCGAACATAATCCACTGTGCAAAGGAAATCTGCTGGCCAAACAGCTCTTCCGACTGCGCGGCCAGAATACTGAGCGGCGGTGTCCCGATCAGTGTACCGAGTCCGCCAACCGTTCCAGCGTAACCAACACCGAAAATAAGCGCTTTTTCGAATTTTTTCACTTCTTTTTCGGAATCCTGTTCTCCTTTGAGGGCTTCCGACACCTGGTACGTAATCGCAAGCGCAATTGGAAGCATCATCATGGTTGATGCTGTATTGGACACCCACATGGATAAAAAGCCTGTCGCTACCATAAAACCGAGAATAATCCGATTGGTGCTTGTACCAATCACCGCGATGATAAACAGCGCGATTCTCTTATGTAGGTTCCATTTTTCCATTGCATAGGCAATAAAGAAACCACCTAAGAACAAGAAGATAATATCGTTACCGTAAGCAGAAACGACAGTGTCCCCGTCGAGCGCTCCGGTAATCGGCAGAAGGACAATCGGCAAAAGCGAGGTCGCCGGGATCGGGATCGCTTCTGTAATCCACCAGGTGGCAATCCAAAGCGTGGTGGCAAGTACTGCTTTTCCTTCATAGCTGAGCCCCGAAGGATCCAGAAATAGCATTGTAATGAGAAATAATAATGGCCCTAAAATAAGTCCAACGAGCTGCGGACGTTTGTAGGAAGGGTCCTGCCCTCCGCTGTCTCCTCCGTCGTTTCCTCCTCCGTCATCGCCGTCGCGGTTTTTGTTACGACCAGCGGTAGAAGGATCCTGTATTTCTTCTTCCTTGTGACGCGTTGGTGACCGGTCCGTCTGAAAAACATTCAGCAATTTTTTCGTCTGCCGGTGGGAATGCCATAATGATTTCCAACCGGAAGCAACCGTATTCTTCATCCTTCTCACCTCTTACTTTTCAGATTATTGAAAGCGCTTGCTAACTAATATAATAAAGTTTTGATTCTTTGTATACATTTTGTAAGTAAGCACATACTTTTGTAAACAAAATAACCAAAACTGCCAGCCTTTTTCCTTACTTTTCCATCCAGTCTTTAAGTATTTCCACCTGTTCCGGAGGCATCGCGTACTGCTGCAGCGGCCTGCCGCTTCCCGCATAGTTCATCGTTATTTTAAGCACCCCTTCTCCCTCCAAAAAAGCGAGATACTTCCGCACGGACACTCTCGATATGCCCGTACTTTCTGCGAGTCCCTGCGTCGTAAAGGTACTGCCGGCATGCTGCAGAATTTCTTCGCCGACAATCCGGAAGGTTTCTGTCGTCAGACCCTTGGGCAGCTCGGGCTCCTCCTGCGTACCCTTATTGGCTAAAAACAGCTGATCCACATCCTCCTGTCCCCATTCCTTTGTCGTTCCCGATGCTTTCTGCCATTCCTTTACATTGATTAACGCTTCCCGGAAGCGCTCAAAGTGAAACGGTTTAATCAAGTAATCTGTACAGCCAAGCCGCTTAGCCCGCTGCAGGGACGAGGTATCATTGGCCGACGTAATTGCAATCACATCCACCGGGATTTGTTCTTTTCGCAGCTCCTCCAAAAGATCAAGACCGTTTTCTTTATTTAAATACACGTCCAAAAGCACAATATCAATCGCTTCTGCACGAAGCATCTCTTTTGCTTTCGACAGGTTTTCCGCATGCCCCGCTACGTCAAATCCCGGAACCCGTTCGACATACATGCGGTTAAATTTAGCTACCATCGGGTCATCTTCGACCATTAATACTCTCATTTCAGTTCTCCCTCTCTATTGGTATCTGTACATCAAAGGCTGTCCCTTCTCCCGGTTGGGAATCGATAAACACTTCTGCTTCCAGCGTATCGAGGGAACGCTTCGTATTGTACATGCCAAAGCCCCGACCTTCACCTTTTGTCGAGTACCCCCGTTTAAACAGTTCTGCCTGGGTCTTCTCGTCCATTCCCCGTCCGTTATCCTCGATTTGAAAACCAAGACAGCTGTTCTCTTCGTAAATATGCATAAACAAATGAGGGGACGGCGTCTGCTTCATCGCGTCGCGGGCATTGTCGATCAGATTGCCGATAATCGTGATCATATGGTCGGTCCATTCAGGATCAGCCATCGCTGGCCACATCCCGCTTCCCGACAGCTCCACTTCGATGCCGTTTTCCTGCAGGTTGGATATTTTATTCATTAAATACCCGGCAAGCACCGGATCCTTTACATACGCGGTCACCCATCCGACCTCCTGGCGGTAGTTGCTTGAAATGCTCATCACATAGTCGTCGAGCTCTTCATACGACTCCGTCTGGATCATGGCCGAAATGACGTGAAGCTTGTTCATAAACTCATGGGACTGGGCCCTGAGCGTCTCTGCATAGGTTCTGGCCCCGGACAGCTGCTCGACGAGCCGTGTCAGTTCATCTTTGTTGCGGAAAGTAGCCACCGCTCCAAGCAGGGTCTCATCCGAAACCACCGGCATGCAGCTCACAATAATTTCTACGTCTTTCAGCTGCTGGACCTGGTCAAGCTCCTGCTCTTTAGTCTGCAGTACCCTTTTCAGGAGGGAGTCGGCAAAGAAATGGGATATATCTTTTCCCATCGGGTCTTCTTCGGCGCCGGCTTCCGTGAACAGCTTCCTGGCCGCATCGTTGGCCAGAATCACCGTGCCGCTGCTGTCGACAGCAAGTACACCCTCCCGCACCGAGGACATAATCGCCTCCCGCTGTTCAAGCACCTGCGATATTTCAAGCGGCTCGAGTCCGTGCATCGTTTTTTTGATCCGGCGTGCCAGCCAGAAAGCGCCAATGACACCGGCTGCCAGACCAATACCGCTTCCGAGAACCAGCGTCTGCTGGTCTGCCCAGATGTCTTCCTGAATACTGTCAGTCAGAATGCCCACGGAGGTGACACCAATCTGTTCGCCCCCGTCCATCACCGGTACAAATGCCCGCATGGAAACGCCCAGCGTTCCCTCAGCCGTCGATACGTACGTTCTCCCGTTTAAAGCCTCCGTCTCGTCTCCACCGGCGAATTGCTCCCCGATCCGGTCCTCGCGCTGGTGCGTATAACGCACGCTGTTCATATCCATGACGACTACATATTCCATATTCGTTGCTTCCTGAACTTCCTTTGTATATTCCTGCAGGCTTCCTCCCTGTTCGCCGGCCCGCAGCGCTTCAGCTGCTTCCGGCGAACGGCTGACAGCTTCGGCAATGTTCAATGCTTTTTCTGCCTGCTGGTCCCGGACGTCGTCAGCAGTATCTACGGCAACGATGATTCCGGTAATGCAAAGCGCAATCAGCATCACTGCAGAAATCAACAAGGTAATCCATGTTACAAGCTTTAACGGTTTTGTTCGCTTATCCCCCACCATATCCCCCATCACTGCTGCAAATACTTATGTTTAGTAACATGTTTATTATGCAGGGAGCAGTTCGTTTTTTCAAATGAAGGTAATGGCAGTCTTTTCGTTTATTTTTGCTGGCAGGTCGGGCAGTAATAGCAGCGTCTTGAACCGGCAGTGAAACGGATAATTTCCGTCCCGTCCACCCGGCATGGCTGTCCGCCGCGGTTGAACACCCAGTGCCGGTACTCGCTGTAAGTTTTTCCTTCTGCCTTTGCCCGCTCAACGACGGAATCATCAGTTGTTATTCCTTTATGTTTATAGGACCGGTCCATTAATACCAGCAGCTCTTCCGCCACCTTCCGGACCTGCCTGTCACTTAAATCGGCGGGCCGCTGATCCGGATAGACACCAGCCGCAAACAGTATTTCGCTGCGCAGGTAATTACCAATGCCCCCGATAAAATGCTGATCAAGTAAAAGTGACGTCAGGCGCCGGTTCCGAAACTTTTTATCCAGGATGCGATCCACAATCATATCCGATGTTACTTTCTCGCTGAGCGGATCCGGTCCGACCTTCGAGACAAACGGGTGATCCCGGATTTCTTCTGTTGGCATAATTTCCACATCCGAAGCGCTGTATAACAGTGCGGACTGCTTTTCATTGTGCAGGGCCAGACGGAGCTTGCGGTTTGTTTTTGGGTACGTGTAGCTGCTTTTAACATACCATTTTCCGTACAGCTGATTGTGGGAATAAATGGTATATCCGCTGCTCAAGTGAATGAGCATTGCTTTCCCTTTTGTCGCCACCTCGTTGACCTCTGATCCTGAAAGCAGATTTTCGTAAGTCTTTAATCGTTCAAACGCCGTGTACACTTCGATAACCGGCCCTTTTCGAAGGGCTTTTTCCACTTTATCCGCTTCCCGCCGTATCTCTGGTCCTTCAGGCATATCGCTGTTCGCTCCTTATTCTTTTTTATCTTTTCGGCCCATTCGTGACATCGTCTGTCCCCGGGAAATCGTTTCGGTTTCCAGCCCGTCTTCGACGGCCTGTTCCGGCTTTTTTCCATTCGTATGCAAAGCTGCTATCTGGCGAAGACCTGCCTGGATCATCGTCAAAATCAAATACCAGGCTACAGCGATCAAAATCAGCTGCACAAAACGGCTGTCAGGGAACAACGTAATAGGCATATCCCATACTGCGTGCAGCAGCACCGGAATAATAAAGATTTTTAAAAACTGCCGGTCCGCCACATGCTTTCTCTGCAGCGGCTCGTCCCGCTTCACGAGCAGTAGGGCAGCGCCGATGATGGCACCCCATACAACATGCCCTCCAATCGACAGCCAGCCGCGTTCGAAAATAACGTCGATCATTACGCCGGTGCCGTACTGCAGGCCGAAATTAAGTGCATAGCCGGCGGATTCAAAGGCAGCGAAGCCTGCCCCGACAGCAGCACCGATTACGAGCCCATTCAGAATATACTTTACCTGCGTTTTCTTTATTAAGTATGCGATGATAATCAGCTTTCCCACTTCTTCGACTACACCGATGACGATAGCGCTGAAAAACCCAATTTCACCGATGGGGATAAAGGAATACAAAATCAGCGTGACAAAAATCGACGCTACCCCGCCCACGAAAAACATCTGCAGCAAACGAAGCATACTGATGTTTCTCGGCGCATTCAGTTCATAAAAAAACACAACGAGCGCAAACGGTGCAGCAAATGAACCGATGGCGATCATGCCGGGAATTGTCAAAACATTGCCGAAAAACAGTGTGCATCCATATAGAATCAAATATGTGATCACAAGCACCAGAAGTACACGCGAAAACAGCCACGGCTTTGGCCACGAAAGTGGAATCTCCTTCTCATTGGGTGTTGTCAAAGAGGTCCCGGAAATAAACACCAGCTCTGCTTCATCCCTTGTATGCCGCTTAAACACGTTGGAGAACAAATTTTTTAGATGAAAATCTGCAGAGCCTTCTTCTCCGACATATTGATTAATCCGGGTCGAAGCCCGGATAAAAGCGCTTCTCGCCTGATCTCCCGGATGTTCTTCATCCTCCACCAGTGCTTCAACGAGGACCGTACGACTGAGTGGAAGCCATCGCCCGCCAGTGGCTTCTGACCACACCAGGGTTTTGGCACCGATTTGTTTTTCATCAATTAGCGCCCGCATCTGCACACTCGACAGCGGTCCGTGCTCTTCGTCATGCTGTGTGTAGTACCAGTAATCCATAGACCTTCCCTCCTGCCTGACTTTCTCCAATTACTCTCATTTTACCCGAAAGCCATGAATCGTAAGCTATCCATAAAGAACATAACACCCGAGTCCTGAAGATTGGAATACAAAAAACCAGCCTGTTTCTCTACAGGACTGGCTCTTCGGTTATTTTATTGTCTTTTCTTTTTCGTAACGAACTGCTGCCGGACGGTCAAGCTCATAGAGCCTCTGATACCGTGGGCTTGTATGCATTAAATCTTCGTGAGTACCGCGCATTGTAATCCGCCCCTGATCCAGAAAGCAGATTTCATCTACCTGCTCCAGGCCGCTTAAATGGTGAGTAATCCAAATTACCGTCTTACCCTCTAATGCCTGCAGCACGTCGTTCATTAATGCTTGCTCCGTCCGGGGATCAAGCCCGACCGCAGGCTCGTCCAAAACGACGATTGGTGTATCCTGCAGAAGCACCCGCGCCAGTGCTATGCGCTGGCGCTGGCCGCCGGAAAAACGAGCGCCCGCTTCCTGCATATTCGTATGGAATCCTTCCGGAAGCGAGTTTACAGCGTCATAAATCTGCGCCTGTCTTGCCGCCTGCTTTACTTCTTCCATTGATGCGTCCGGGCGGCCAAGCCGTATGTTATTCTCTACCGTAGTCGAAAATAAATAAGGAGATTGGTTTAATACAGCAACCTTTTCCGTAATTCTCTCGCCCCAGGCAGAAGCCGGCCGCCCTTCCACAACCACCTCTCCGTGAAAAGGCAAGCACACGCCCCGAAGCAGGTTTAGCATTGTTGATTTCCCGGACCCGCTTGGCCCTAAAAGAGCTACACGGCAGCCAGGTCTCCATTCTGCCTGCAAATGCGTCAAGACGGGCTGTGAAGCTTCATAATGAAAAGAAACATCATCAAAGAAAATATGCTTTTTTTCGTGTTCCGGCTTCCACGACTGCGGCTCCTGCAGATTCTCTTCCGCTTCGAGCCTGCTCAGGCGTTCTGTCGAATGCGTGTACCTCGGCAGCTCGCCCACCGCATCAGAAATTGGGATCAGCGTTTCTGTGAGCGGAAAAATAAATAATACAAATGCCGCCACGAGCGTTGGAGCAAGCGATCCCGCTGCCGCCCCGGATCCGGCCCACACCAAAACAATGAGCACAAGCACCGCTGTCACTGTCTGTAAAAGTATCCCCCGGGTGCGAATAAACCGGCTATATTTCCCTTCCACTGAACGCATGGCCTCGTCCGCCTGGCGAAAACGTCCGGCAAGCTCCATGAAACGACCGCTCAACAGCCATTCTCCTATACCGAAAACTGCCTCTGATGTTTCTTTATACAGCCCCGCCCGTTTTGGCTTCCACTCCTGCACAAATGAGGCTGTGCGTCTGTAGGACCAATACGGAATCACAGTCATATAGATGAGTGTATATACAGCTGCCAAAGCGGCCATTTCCCAGGAAAAAAACCCAAACCAAAGCGCTGACAGCAGATACAGAGCGAGCGCGCTTACTGCTGGCATGGCGGTTTTAATGTAAATATCCTGCAGGCGCTCGATGTCCTCAGCCAGAAGCCCGAGCATATCTCCAGCATGAAGCAGATGGGACCCTTTTTCCACCACCGGGAGCAGCCCTCTGTATAATCGAACTCTCATATCAGATAAAATCTTTAGTACTGCCTGATGTGCTACCAGCCTTTCTACGTAACGAAAGACGGCCCGGCTGACTCCGAAAGCCCTGACAGCAACAATCGGAATGTAGACCATTAGAATATTTTCAGGCTGTGTGGCCGACTTGGTTAACAAAAAGCCTGAAACAAACAGCAGAGCCACGGCTGATACAGAGGCAAGAAGCCCAAAAAAGGCTGTCCAGGCGATACCCCGCTTATATTTTTTTACGTAAGGCAGTATCCATTGCCCCTTCATTCTGCTTCTCTCCTCTGCATCCGAATCCATTCCTGAAAAGCCGCGCTGTTTCTCATCAGACCCTCCGGGCTCCCGTCTCCAGCTAATCGGGTCTCTTCCAGAAAAATTACCCGATCGACATCATTTAACCAGTGCATCCGGTGTGTCGCCATAATGACTAGCTTACCTTCAAATAGCTGTTTTAACCGCTGTTTGATATCATATTCCGTTTCTATGTCCAAATGCTCGGTGGGTTCATCCATCAGCAGAATCGGCCGACCGCTTAAAAACGCGCGTGCGATCGCTATACGCTGCGCCTGCCCGCCGCTGATACCGCGGCCTCCTCCCCCTACAGCTGTCATTTCTTTCTTCGGAAGGCTTTTTATCCATTCACCAAGGCCTGCCTGCCCAGCTGCGTCATTCACTTCTTTTTTTGAGGCCCCCGGCTTATTCATGCGGATGTTTTCTTCAATGGTGCCTGCAAAAATATGCGGGTGCTGCGGAATGTAAGCAATCTGCTGCCGCCATCCTTCCTGCTGTAAATGGGTGCGCCACTCTCCGTCTATGATCATCGCCCCGTTTGAAGCCGGCAGAAACCCGGCCAGCAGATGAATGAGCGTAGATTTACCTGAACCGCTGTCTCCGGCAATCATGATTTTTTCGAACCCACCTAAAACTGCGGAAACCTCGTTAAGTGCATTCGCTTCGCTTCCGGCATGAGTCACAGAAACGTTTTTCAGCATTAACCGGCTCTGCTCTTTCCACTCGTGCTGAAGCTCAGGCTCGTGGTTCTTCTCTTTTTCCGCCAGCCATTTTTCGGCAGCAGCCCCAGCTTCCTTCCCGTCAAGCGTGGCGTGGAAATCACTCCCCAGTTCACGTACCGGCATGAAAAATTCCGGGGCCATAATAAGAACAAATAGTGCCGGGAGCAGCTCCCCCTGCCCTTCAATCAAGTTCAAACCAAGAAAAACGGCTACTACCGCTACTGAAAGCATTGCAAAAAAATCGAGGGCAAACGAGCTAAAAAATGCTACCTTCAGTGTGCTTATCGTCGCTTTCCGATACTGCTCGCTCACCTTACGGATATTATTTTCATGGCCGCGTGCCCTCCCTAGGTACACCAGTGTTTTCAGTCCCCGCACGGAGTCGATAAAATGGTTGGATAACATCTGGTAGGAATGCCATTGCTTGTTCGCTTTTGCTTTCGCCGCCACTCCAAGAAGAATCATAAATACAATTAGAATAGGAAAGGCGGTAAATAAAACCACCCCGGAACGTATGTCCTGGCTTAATACCACCACTCCAGTGACGACCGGAATAATAAGCACACCGGGGATTTTCACAAGCGACAGCTCAACATAGCGCTGAAACTGACTCATTCCTTCCACAAAAGTTGTTACTGTGCCTCCCGTGCCCCGGACAGTATTGTCCGGGCCGAGCCGGCCGATTTTTTGAAAGAGAGCATCGCGTTTTTCCCCCGTCAACCTGCTGGCATAGGAAGCAGCCAGAGCCTCTTTCCAGGACTGCAGAAGATAGCGTAAAACCAGTGCAGCTGTAAACCAGGCAGCAGGCGCTAACGCAGACGACACGCCCTGTTGTTCAAATAACGGCACAATAGCCCGGGCGAGCCAGTACGCCTGCATCACAATCATGCCTGCCTGAATGAGCGTCAGTACAGTCATCCAGCTGAAGCAGGCCTTTGCGCCCCGGTAAGCCAGTAAGTCTTTTCCCATTAGTAGGTCAGATCCTTTCCAGTGACCCGTTTCCGGAACACATAATAACTCCATATTTGATAGCCGAGCACAAACGGCAGAAGCGTAATGGCTACGATCGACATGACCCGCAGGGAGTAATCCCCTGAGGAAGCACTGTATACTGTTAAGTCATTTAATGATGAAAGAGAGCTCACCATAACTCTTGGAAACATAGCCACAAAAACCGAAGCGATAACAGAAGCTATCCCGAAACCTGAAAAGATAAACGCCCAGCCGTCTCTTCCCCGCAGGGAGAAAAGAAATGCAGCGGCATAGCTTACTACAGCAGCAACGGTAATGGCTGCCACCCATCCGCCTTTAACCACATACATATCAGTATTAAAAACAGACAGCACCACGAAAACAATCAGCGCAGAGAAAACAGCCGCTGCGGATCTCCGAGCATGTTTACGCGCCCGCTCCTGTACTTCTCCGACTGTTTTCAACGTCAAAAACATCATACCGTGCAAGTAGCATAAAATTACGAGCGTGAGGCCGCCGGCCACCGAGTATATATTGACAAAATCGGTAAACCCCGCCCTCATTGTCATCGTTTCATCAATTGGCATGCCCTTGAGCATACTCGTAAACAACACGCCAAACAAAAACGGCGGCATAAGGCTTCCAAGAAAAATGCTCCAGTCCCACGTTTTTTTCCAGTACATGTGACGGCCCTTTCCCCGGAACTCAAACGCCACGCCCCGGATAATCAGAGCGAGCAGGACGAATACAAATGGGATGTAGTAGCCGCTGAACATAGTAGCGTACCAGTGAGGAAACGCAGCGAACACCGCTCCTCCGGCCGTGATCAGCCATACTTCGTTGGCGTCCCAGAACGGGCCGATGGTGTTGATCAGCACCCGGCGCTCCTGGTCGTTTTTGGCCAATACCCTCGTGCCCATGCCGACGCCGAAATCAAATCCTTCCAGGAAGAAAAATCCAACAAACAAAACAGCCACCAGCAAAAACCAAAATTCACTGAGCTCCATGTTCATATGCCTCCTTGTCAAATGGATCTATCGCCGGCTCCTGATCTTCATCCTCCGGGTCATGCTCAGTGCCTTTTTTAATTTCTTTAATGTATAAATAAACCATCACAAGGCCAAGCAGCAGGTAAATTGTAGTAAATGTAATGATGGAAAATAAAAGCGATCCTACTGAAACATTTGGAGAGACCGAAACAGCAGTCGTCATCAAACCAAAAACGGTCCACGGCTGCCGGCCAATTTCTGTCATGATCCATCCGGCGGTGTTTGCTATAAACGGGAAGGCAATAAGTGCCATCATCAGCTTTAAGTACCAGCGGCGTTCAAGAAGCGTTTTCCGGAATAAAAACCAGAGACCGAGCGCTGAAGCTGCAATCATAACCATTCCGGCACCAACCATAACCCGGAAACTCCAAAAGGTTGCGTTTACCGGCGGGATGTAGTTTCCCGGACCATACTTTTCTTCGTATTCCGCCTGAAGTGTCTTCATTCCTGGCACTGAGCCCTCAAATTCTTCATAGGCAAGATAACTGAGCAGATACGGAAGCTCCAGCTGGGCTTTATTTTCCTGCGCTTCAACATCCATCCAGGCAAACAGGTTCCACCCGGCCGGGTCTTCACTATCCTCCCAGAGAGCTTCACTGGCTGCCATTTTCATCGGCTGTGACTCCAATCAAATGCTGCGCCTGCACATGGCCGCTGAATGCTGTTCCCATACCACCGATCAGACCAAGCGCCATCGCCAGGGCAAATGATTTCCTAAACAGGGAAACCTCTTCTCCCTTCAGCATTTTATAAGCACTTGCGCCGCCTATAACAAACGCTCCTGTCGCAAAAGCACCGAATATAACGTGCGGAAATTCTACTAAAAACTGAGGATTGGAAAGAAGAGCAAAGAAATCATTCATTTCCGCCCGGCCGTTCTGCAAAATATAACCGACCGGCTCCTGCATAAAAGCATTGGCTGCGAGAATCCACATGGCTGAAAGAATCGTTCCAAGCGCCACCAGCCAGATACACATCAGATGAACGCCCTTTGGCAGACGATTCCATCCAAAAATCCACAGCCCGATAAAGGTCGATTCCATAAAGAAGGCAAGCAGAGCCTCTACTGCTAGTGGCGCCCCGAACACATCGCCTACAAAACGGGAATATTCCGACCAGTTCATACCAAACTGAAATTCCTGAATGATACCAGTTACCACCCCGATTGCAAAATTAATTAAAAAAAGATGGCCCCAGAACTTCGTCATTTTTAAATATACTTCTTTACCGCGGAAATAATATAATGTCTGCATAATTGCCACCATAAAAACAAGTCCGATCGATAAAGGCACAAAGAAAAAATGAAAAATCGTCGTCGATCCGAATTGAATTCTGGCTAAAATCAACTCCTCCACTGTAGAAACCCCTCCCCTGTTCACTATTTCACAAATTCAAGTGAAATTATTCACATGACTCGATATTATTATGCTCCTGAACGTGATAAAAATCACATACTATTTATGACAAAGCTATTAACATATTGTGGCAAAAGTATGACGAACTAAAAAAAGCCATTCAATAAACATTGAACGGCTTTTTAATCTTATTTCAAAAACGCTGGAATGCCGTTTTCTCCCTCAATATTCTTTCTATTCCTTTCGCCAGCAGGGGTTCACTGAAACAGAAGCCCTGAATATCAGTCCCGCTGACCTTCTCTACAAAATCAAGCTGTTCAGGAGTCTCTATCCCCTCTGTAATCACCTCAATGCTTAATTCATTGAATATCTGGTACAACCCTGTGAGCAGGCTGGTATCAAACGGCTCCCCAGGTACACGCTGCACAAAGCTGCGATCAATTTTTATCCCATCCAGCGGAAGATCTTTCAGGCTGTACAGCGTAGAAGTTCCGACTCCGAAATCATCCAGCACAACACGCACGGAGCGTGCTTTAAGCGCCTGAATAAAATACAAAACATCCTCCTCATAAAAAGCCGCTTCCCCCTCCGTAATTTCTATCGCCAGAGACGCCGGCGCCACGTCGAATTCCGTCAGGGCTTTGTCCAGATGCTCCAGAAAATAATCCGTGCGCCTGAGCTGCACCTTGGAAAAGTTTACAGCGACCTGCAGCTCCGAAAACCCCTGGCTGTGCCACTCTTTCAACTGCTTCAGGCTTTCCCGGAGCACCCACACTCCTGCTTCATGGATACCCCCTGTATCTTCCAGCAGAGGGATAAAAAGCCCGGGAAGAATAGTCCCTTTTTCCGGGTGCTTCCAGCGAAGCAGTGCCTCTACCCCGCGAACCCGGTGTGTTTGTGCCTCGTAAACCGGCTGGTATACTATAAACAATTGTTCTCTGTCCAAAGCCCCGGCGATGTCATTTTTCAGCTCTGCTGTGTAATGATAGCTGCTTTCTTCCGGTAAGTCCCCGTAGAAAACAAATGTGCTTTTCCCGTTTGCCTTTGCTTCATACATTGCGATATCTGCCCTTTTTAACAATACAGCCAAATTTTCCCCGTCTTCGGGCGAAAGGCTCACACCGATACTTGCCGTGACACCCGCTTTGAAATGACCCAACAGATATTCTTCATTTAACACCTGTGACACCCGCCCCACTTCTTCCACCAATAAATCCTTCTGCCCATATCCGGTGACGGCGACAAACTCATCGCCTCCGACCCGGGATAGGATAACTTCCTGGGAGGCAAAGCACTTCCTCATCCTCTCAGCCACCTGTTTCAGCAGCGCATCTCCTGCTTCGTGCCCCCACGTATCGTTTACAGCTTTAAACCCATCCAGATCAAAAAACAGTAAAGCTTTTGGTCCTTCATGTTTGCTCGCGTAGCGGGGAAATTCCTGATACAGATGAAAGCGGTTGGACATCCCTGTAAGCTGATCATAGTAAGCCATTTCGAGTACCTTCCCGTGCGTCGCTTCCAGACTTGCAAGCATGACATTGATCGATTTCTCCAGCTGGCCGACCTCTAGATTCTTTCGCAGGTCCAGAGACACTCTTGTAGACAAATCATCATTAAACTGGATAGTTTTCATCTGTCCTGCAAGCGCGCTAACAGGCCTCGTAACGAAATACTTGAAGAGATAAAGAAGGAGCGCGCAAAGTAAGAGAAGTCCTCCGGCCAAATACAAAACTAGTTCATTTAAGCTGTCTTTTTTCTCATTATAGAAAAAACGGTCGCCTACCACAGTTAACGGAAAGCTGTTCTGTTCATCTATCCCTTCTACATCCACTCCAGCTGCAAGCTGGCTGTTGCCGGAGGGTTGCACAGACGTATGATAACTTTCTGCATTCAATTCCAGGTTCATGGACAGCGTTTCTGCCACCGAGGCAACGTACGCCTCGTTCAGAATTCTGCCCATTATTAAATATCCGGCCGGCTCCCCGCTTTCATCGCTCCGTAGTATTTCGTGATACGCCATCATCACCGCCTGACCATCCGCGTTCTGAAAAAACTTACCTGACGGGCTATCGCCTGCCTGAATACGTTCAGCAGCTTCTACAATAAAATCGTCCGAAATACCGAGCTCCCGGTCATTTTCAAAATCAAATCCGCGAGCATATACGACGTTATCTTGGTTATCAAGGTAAACCATGTATTGAATTTCATTATTGGAAAACGTTTCATCCATCAGATTATTGGCTTCATAGCTTTTCAACTGCTTCCCGACAAAACTGTAGGTATCGTCCCACACCGCCCAGTCCCTGTTAAGCAACTGCAAATCCTTTTCTCCGAGACGAATAAAATTTTCCACTCTTTCGATATTTTCTTCAATCGCATGTCGATCAAAGCTGTCTGCTTCCTCCAGCACCACAGGACGGATAAATAAGTAGAAACAGAAAGCGCATAAAACGGCAAAGATGCCAATCACCACGAATGTTTGTGTTTGTATTTTCATCAGCGCCACCCATTTCAATCCTTAATACTCTTTTTATCGGAGAATTTGGAGAAAGGTGAACACTGGAAGCATGACTAATGTACAGATACTGCAAGTATTTGAATTCTTATAGGAGTGGCAGCGATTCCGGAAGCGCGTACCGATACATATACACCGGGTCCTCGTGACGGTCCAGGATACTCAGAAGCTCTGCCGGCGGCTCCGTGTATATTCCCGGGTAATCCTGCTCGTCCTTTGCCTCCTCCACGTTAAAGGCCAACTGTTCTTTATCGGTAAAAAATTGTGCGTCAATGCCGGGCTTATTGCCCCTTGCGTCCAGCCGCACCCATCTGTCTTCTTCGTGAAGATAGACGGCATTTAAAGCATGAATGCAGTAGCCGTCTGACGATTCTTCGAAGAGAGTTAGCCGCTGGTAGCAGAAGCCGCATGGTATCCCTTCCGAGCGGAGAAGCGCCGCCAGCAGATGAGACTTGGACCAGCAGAGCCCCTCGCGGTATTTCAGCACCTCCGAGGCTCTCCGGGTAACTGTTTTACCCTGAATATCCCACGAATGGCTGACTTTATCACGCACAAATAAGTAGGCAGCTTCTATCTTTTCTTTTTCATTCATTTCCGGAAAAAACAATTCCGCCGCTTTCTGCTGAATACTTTCCGCCGCGTAATCGATGTCATAGGTTTCCTGTAAAAATTCTATAAGTTGCACCATCGCCCTGCCTCCCTTTATGTATAATTATACTAAATAAAGAATTTAAATACAAAAAGAACAGGCAGCTGCCTGTTCTTCATTTCTTCTTATTATTGCTTTATCCACTGGGGCTCCGGTTTTTCGTTCATTGTCTCTTCTTCAATGAAGCTTTGATTCATGCCCTCCTGGACATAGGGTTCGTGCCCTGCAATCCAGTATTTCATTAATACAGTATAAAGAAGCAGTGCCGGCAGGCCGCCGATAAACCATGAGCCGTCAATATTAATAAAGGAAACGGCAGTACCAACAACAATGGATATAATAGCTGCGGGATTCCATCCTTTAAAAGCCTGGAACAGCTTGCTTTGTTCGTACAGCGCTGCTACGTTATAATTCCGTTTATGCACGAAAAAGAAGTCTGCAATCATTACACCGAATACCGGCCCCAAAAAGGCGGAAACAATGGCAATGAAGGTTGTAAAATATGCAGCATTCATCAGCCACCACGGGCATGTGAACGTAGCGAGTATACCAATGATGATGCATGACTTCGCCCAGGAAATTTTAAAAAGGTCCATTGCTACTAGCGCCGGTGGCATAATGTTAGCCATCAAGTTCGTCGTCACCTGGGCTATCGCAATAAAAATCAGTACGATAATGCTTGCCACGGTAGAAGGAATATATTCGGAAATAACATCAATCGGGTTCCAAATTCCAACCGCAGCCGCTCCGAGCATGCCAATAAATGGAAGCAGAATGCTCGGCGGCACCATACCAACCAGATGAGCATTAATATAGGTGGATGTTTTTGTCTTTTTCGGGACGTATCTTGTGTAGTCTGACACGTTAATCAGAAGGGCTGCAAACTGTCCCACCAATACGGTCATTGCAAGCCAGAGCGGAATGCCCCAGGATCCGTCCACATTCGCGGCTGCCTGCACCTCAAATCCAAACGTCGTTAAAAACAGGAAAATTAAGTAGATGATACCGCCCATTATGATGACAGAACCGATAATTTCCACCCATTTGATGGATTCAATACCTTTAGCCGAAAGAAAAATCTGCAGGGCCTGAAAGCCAAAAAACCACACCCATACATTTTCAAAGCCTATAAAGCTCGAGGCAATCTGATTCAAAGCCTGCGCCCCGAGCCATGTCTGTATCCCGAACCAGAACAAAGCCGGAATACTCCGTAAGAGAGCGGGGATTCTAGAGCCAATCGGTCCAAAGGACGAACGAAGCTGAACAACCATCGGAATACCGTGCTTCCATCCTACATATCCATTTAATGAAAACAACAGAGCGGCCATAATATTTGCGAGAAGCAGTGCCGCGCCCGCCTGGTAAAGGTTCAGGTCACCAAACGGCGGAATCAGGCTCGAACCGAGCATGAATGTACCGATCATGATGGTATCCCCCCACCACATCGCCACATAAGCCTTCGGCCCAAGGATTCTTTCTTTCTCACTAGTAATTGGTCCCAGATCCTGCCGTGCCTGCATGATATTTTCCTCCTAAATAAAAAACGAACGTTTCATATTTAATGTATTCATTCATTCGTTTAATGATTAATTATATTTTATCGGAGAAATATGCACCGGATCATTGTTTATCATCACACAAATTTATTATTTTCTCTGTGCATTATTGCTAAAAACAGCGGATTTATTCCATTTGAAATGTAAATTTTCTTACATTGTAAAAATTTAGTCATTTGTTTTGATTTTTGGAAACGTTTTCATTATAATGCAGGTATATCTTCTTACTTCATTACCGAACGTACTTTGATACTATTAGGAGGTTTTCGATGCTAGAGGGTAAAACAGCTTTAATTACAGGCGGCGCCGGCGGTATTGGCAAAGAGACAGCTCAGCTGTTTCTCGATAATGGAGCGGATGTCGTTCTTGTGGATGTGAACGAAGAAGCTTTAACAAATGCTAAAAACGATTTAACGAGCGGAGAAAAAACAGTCACTGTTATCCAGGCCGATGTAACAAAGGAAGAGGACGTCGAAAACTATGTCAGGCAGGCAGCAGAAGCATTCGGGAAAATAGACATTTTCTTTAATAATGCTGGCATTAACGGCCCAGTTGCACCAATTAAAGATTTGGAGAAGGACCAATTTGACTTGATCATGAATATAAACACGACCGGTATTTTCCTTGGGCTGAAGCATATGATACGTCACATGGAAAAACAGCAATATGGCGTGATCATTAACACTGCTTCCAATGCCGCCTATATCGGATCAGCAGGCATGGCCGGGTATATTGCCTCCAAACATGCTGTAGCCGGTTTGACAAAAACCGCCGCTCTGGAAGCAGCTTCGGCAAATATCCGGGTGAATGCTGTGGCACCAGCGGCTATCGACACGCAGATGCTCACCAGCATTCAACAAAATCTTTCGCCGGATGATCCGGAACAGGCGGCGGCTGCAATTCGTCAAGGAATACCCGCCGAACGCTTTGGCACGCCAAAGGAAGTAGCAGAAGTCGTACTTTTTCTTGCTTCCGACAGGGCATCCTTCGTTACCGGGTCATTGTATAACGTTGACGGAGGCATGCAGGCCGATTAATTTGTTACACCCTACTAGTTTCCTCTTTCATGCGCGTTCGCTCTCAATCATGATACAATCAAACGAGCGAACAAGGTCTTCATACGGCCTTCATGAAGGAGGTTCTTTTTTTTGAAATTAATTATTGGCATAACCGGCGCCACGGGGGCCATTTTTGGCATCCGTCTGCTCGAAATATTAAAATCCACCGACATTGAAACCCACCTGATTTTATCCTCCTGGGCAAAGGCTACTATTCCACTTGAAACTTCGTACACAACGTCCCAGGTAGAGGCGATTGCAGACGTTTCGTATTCCTCAAAGGATCAGGCCGCACGCATATCAAGCGGCTCCTTTCGTACCGAAGGCATGATTATTGCTCCTTGCAGCATGAAAACGACTGCCTCCATCCGTCACGGCTTTGCGGATAACCTTATTGCCCGCGCAGCCGACGTGGTTTTAAAAGAGCGCAAGCACCTGCTTTTAATGACCCGGGAAACGCCTCTTAACACCATTCACCTGGAAAACATGCTCGCCCTTTCCAAGCTCGGCGTAACCATTGCTCCACCGATGCCTGCTTTTTACAATCAGCCGGCAGATATCAATGAACTTGTCGACCATATTGCTTACCGCACGCTCGACCAGTTCGGCATTCATATGGAAGAAGCTGATCGCTGGGAAGGCATGCCTTCATCAAAACATAAATAGAAGCGGACGCCTACTAATGCCGGGCGCCCGCTTCTATTTCACAGATAAGATCCCTTTCAAGCTTTATCATGCCAGCCAGTCGCCCTTCATAACAGTGACTGCCCGTCCGCCGATGTGACAGCGGCTGCGGTGCATTTCCACCTCTACAATACCTTCCCGCTTACTGACCTGTTTGGCCGTGAAGTTCTGCTTTGCCATACGTTTTGCCCAGTACGGACCAAGTGCACAATGCGCCGAGCCTGTTACCGGATCTTCATCCACCCCAATGGCTGGGAAAAAGCAGCGTGACACAAAATCGATTCCCTCTTCTTCTGATAGAGAAGTAACTAAACATCCGCGCGTCGTATGCTGGGCTAATGCTTTCATATCCGGCACGAGGTCCCGGAGCGTCTGTTCGGAATCGACTTCTACAATAACATCCATCCGGTTTTGCTCCACCGCAGGTGCCTCTACCCCGAGAGCCTCAAGCAGTCCTTCATTTAAAGGCGCAGGCTCCGGCGGCTCTGACGGAAAGTCGAGCCAGATGGTTCCCTCCTTTTGAAAGGCAGCCAAAGGTCCGCTCGCGCTTTGAAACGTAATCGTCCCCGTTTCCGGAATCTTTTCTTCTTCCCACAGCACGTGCGCTGAGGCAAGCGTCGCATGACCACACAAATCCACTTCAGCGGACGGGGTAAACCAGCGTATTCCGTATTCACTTTCTCCTCTTTTAACCAGAAATGCGGTCTCAGAAAGATTCATTTCTGCAGCTGTCTGCTGCATCCATGCCTCAGACTTTTGGTCCGTTTCTTCCAGCAGGCATACGCCTGCCGGATTTCCATAAAAAGCTTTACTCGTAAAAGCATCCACCGTGTATATTTTCATTCTTTTTTCTCCTTTATGCTTTTGATTCTGCCTGTATTGTAGCACGTGAGCCCTTTCTTTAGGAGTTTATACACTTAAAGGAAAACATGTATTTAGGAAACAAGGATTAATTCTCCATTTGATAGGGAATGGGGTATCACACATACTTCCTGCCCCGGTAGTTGTGACTACAAGCAGAAAGGAGAAATACAACTAAATGAAATGGATATGGAAAAAAGATACTTCTCTGCCTTTTCAGGACGTTTTCGGCCCAACTGAATCGACAATTACTCATGTCACTTATGATTCCCGGAAAGTCCAGGAAAATGGCTGCTTTGTCTCGATACCGGGCAAAAACATGGACGGCCACACGTTTATTCCGGATGCTGTCCGCAACGGTGCATCCACCATCGTAGGAAGCGACCGCGATACACTCACCCATTATGCTGCTTCATTTCCAGCCGTCACCTTCGTTCTCGTGGAGGACAGTAAAACGGCGATGGCTGACTATGCAGCGCATCTGCACCACCACATTCACAAAAAAATGAACCTTTTCGGCGTAACAGGGACCAACGGAAAAACGACTGTTACGGCTTATATACGGTCAATGCTGAACAATTTAGGAGAGCCTGCGGGCATTATAGGAACAGCTGGAGTATGGTCCAAAAATAATAAGCAATCATTTAAGCCCACCACCCCGACGACACCGGAAGCGGCCGATCTGCATGATATTTTCGCTTCCTTTTATGAAGAAGGGACACGCACAGTAGCAATGGAGGCGACCTCTATTGCCATTGATTTAAAGCGTCTGCACGGCCTCGAATTCGAGGTGGGCGTTCACACTAATCTCGTATCTGAGCATATGGAGTTTCACGGCACGATGGAGAACTATAAACAGGCAAAATTAAAATTATTCAGGCAGTCCCGCCAGGCCGTGGTGAATCTTGATGATGATGGTATGGCCGAGGACATTTTAAACATGTTCGACGGCCCGGTCTGGACATACGGCATCCGGCGCTCTGCAGATATTATGGCCAGCAATATCCGCACGGATACAGGCGGATCAAGCTTTCTGCTGACGGTACAGGGGCGCTCCTACTTAGCAAGGGCTCCGGTGTTTGGTGAATATAATATTTCCAATACCCTGGCTGCGGTAGGTTCGTGTCTCGCTGCCGGCTATTCGGTATCCGAAATTCTGTGCTCGCTTCCAGATATTCAGGGTGCGGAAGGGCGTTTCCAGATTGTCTCCGATTATCCAGGAAAGCAGATTATCCTCGATTACGCCCATACGCCTGACGCATTGGAGCTGGTGGTGGAAACAGTTAAAAGCCTCCCTCATAAAAGGCTTATCCTCATGATTACCGGAATCGGCCTCCGGGACCCGGCCAAACGTCCGAAAATGGCAGCGGCTGTAGAGGGAAAAGCAGATCATATCATCGTTTCTGTCGATCACCCCGGCCCATACAACCGCCAGCGCATTGTCGATGACGTTGCTTCTGGTTTTAGCGATCCCGGTGCAGAAAATATATACAAAAGAAAACACCGGGAGGACGGCATTCATAAGGCTCTCTCGCTGGCGGAAAACGGCGACCTTATCGTCATTACCGGTCTCGGCTTTGGTGGCTACCAGGTCATTAACGATCAGCATGTTCCTTACGATGAACTCGAAGTGATTGACTCTTATTTTCAGGAAAACCGGCAATTATCATAAATAATCTATAAAATGACCAGGAAAGTAATATACTTTTCTGGTCATTCCTTCATAACAATTGTATATTTTATCCATAAATAGAAATTGATTACTTAATACCACTTTGCTATAATTCAATTATATAAGAAAAAGAGCCTACATATACCCCAATAATATACAGGCTCCTTTTCCTCTCTGTCTTTTCTTGATTAATAAGTCTTGTGTTCATTCTATTATGTATAACAGAAAAAACTTTCACTTTCTTAACATTTTTTTCGTTATATTCATACAGTTTGGATGATTAAGCGGCACAGGGAGGAATGAAGGTATGGAAATTTCGAAAGACAAGAGGGACAGAATTATTCATCAGCTTACACTTTTTTATCATACTACGGGGCTTCCCGCTTCTTTTGCCTTTGCTGATGGCTATTTATATCACAGCGTCCCCACTGTTGAAGCAAGCGACAAGCCGTGTTTGTACAAAGCAGTAACGCAGACTGCAGTGTGGGCCTCTTTTCATGCGGACAAAAGCTTTCTCTTTCATGAGGATGAATACCACCGCTGTTATTTGATTGCCACCCAGATTTCTTTTACTGGAGGCTTCATCATTATAGGCCCGTTTGTTACAGAAGAATTTTCTTCCCATTCTGTACGAAACCTATTAATTAAGCACCAGCTTCCTATGGAGCAGGAAACAGAGTGGCGCCGGCACCTTTCTTCTCTTCCTAAAAGAAACAGCCAGCAGATTAATTATTTAATGGAAAGTTTGTCTCTCTCACTTACTGTTTCTCCAACAAATGTTTCTTCACTAGAAAAGCAGGAAGAAGAATGGCAGCCTCCTTTAGATAGTTCAGAATTTTTTGAAGAGGAGCTGTCGGTACATTATCCTTACGAACTGGAGCGGGAATTCCTTTATCATTTAAAAAAGGGGGATGAACGTGCTTTTACACTGTTAACTGAATTTGATTCATATTCTCCTTACAGATTGGGAACCAGCACGAGCCGGGCAAATAAAAATTCGTTAATTATTCTAGTTTCCCTGTTGGTGCGTGCCTCCATTGAAGCTGGAGCGGAAGCCTGTAAAATGATGAAAACTGGTGAGCGGATCGTTCAGGAAGTTGAAAGCGGCGCCCGTTTACACTCCTCCTACACGCTTAAAGAAGAAACCATCGATATTGTTTCTATCTTTTTACGTGAAATTAAAGATGTGCTGGCTAACTCCTATTCACCGGTAGTAAGACAGATTATCAGCTACATCGAAATGAATATTTGCGAAAATGTTACTTTAAATGACATTGCCGAACAATGTGGTCGCCACCCTAATTACATTTCGGGCCTGTTTAAAAAAGAGACCGGACAGACCTTACAGGAGTATCTGCTGAATGAACGTATTAAACGGGCCAAATATTTTCTCGCCCATTCCGATCATTCTCTCATAGATGTCTCCCACTACAGCGGGTTTCAAAGCCAAAGTTACTTTGCCTATCAATTTAAAAAATGGACGGGGACAACTCCCCGCAGCTACCGCAATAAGTATCAGGGGTAACCCGCCACTGACGCTCTTGCATGAAAAAACGATCCTTGGGTGAAGGATCGTTTTTTATTCCTTATACTTTCATTAAGCCACTAGGAACATACTGCTCCGCATAGTTTAAGTATCCGGAAATGTTATGCTCAATGTCATCGATCCGCACCCGGAAGGAATGATGGCGGATAAAGAAGGCTCCAAGAATGGCTTCCGGCTTCCGGAAATACATCGCAATCTCCGGATAGAAAAAACCATTTAATTGATGTACTGCCCGACGTTCAATAGTTTGATATACTTTTTCTTCATCAAACCCTTCAAGCAGATACTCCTTCCCCTGCGCTTTCATGTTTTCTATCATTTGATAGCTTGCCATTAACAGCTCCAGAAAGGTTGGATAAGCCGTAATGCGGTGATAGATAAAGTCCAGCTTTTTTTCTACGTTTTTCAGTCCGAACTGATAATATTTATCTTCCGGCCTGTATTTGGTCAGTTCATTCGTACAATAGCTTAACCAGTGGTCGTGATGCTTCCAGTGACGGTTTTCAATAAAATAATCAAATGCCCGGACGACTGTCTGAATCCAAAGTTCATCAGGGTCAAGGGCGTACAGGCGCATGAGTGCAAAAGCAGCCTCGCCGTCATAATAAACGATACGAAAACGTTCTTTCTCTAACAGATCATCGCCGTGCAGCACGTGTATAAACTGGCCGCTCTCCAATTGCATTTCACATATTCCCCTGGCCAGACATCTCGCTTCTTCCATATACGTGTCATTATCGCAGACCGAGCTGTATTTCGTGATCGCAAGTATGGCAGCAGCATTCGCTCCGAGCTTAATTTCTTCATGGTTTTCTTTGTCTACGACGTACAGACATTTTTCTCTCCGGCTGGTTTCGCCTGTAACAGTAGCTTCACGCAGCATATAACGAAGTGCCCGCTCGCAGCTGAGCTTTAAATCGTGATCTTTTGTATACGAATACGCTTCAAGCATCGAATACAGTGTGCTACAGTGACGAAGAATATTATACCACTTAATTTCCTTGTGGAAGCCGGCAAAATAACCATAGACAAATCGTCCGTTCCGTTTCACCTGCTGCTGTAAAAAACGGGAGGCTTGCGAAACAACATCGAGTGCCGTTTCCTGGTCTACATAATCTATCTTTCTTCTTCCATTGTCGACCCCGCCGCTTTCAAGCTCATACATTTTCTCTTCATTCGAGTCGTAAAAACAGCTGATGGTGTCAAACAGGATTATATTACGCATATGGTTGGGGCGGATCGGATATCGTTGACCGCGATAATTTTTAGCATAGAGATTTAAGTTTTTAATATTCCATTCGTCAGCGCTTCCTCTTTCTGTCTGGTGAAGAAAACCGTTCGCATGAATTTCCTGTTCCAGAAACGCAAGGCGAAATTGATCATCAAAGGAGATGCCTTTGCGCAAATAGTTTTTTTTGGTCTCAGCAGAAAGATCGAGCAGTTGGTTCCATGTACAGCGTTCCAGACGGATAGGCACGTCCACCTTCATCCATTCAATATTCTGCTGCTTTAAGACACTCATCCCTTTTTGATGAACTTTTTTTAAAGCGGTCTCCAGTGTATTTCCATGTAAGGGATATACGCGCGCCCGCTGTTTTCGATGACCCAAAGTTAAAAATAAAGGAATAGAAGCTTCGGTTTCGTAAAAAGAATTATGTGTTTCCTGAATGAAGGTTTCCTGCTTCGAAAGATACGTTCTTATATCCTGCATGGCCTGCTTCCATTGTTCTTTATTCATCGAAAGCTCCCCCTCTTGACGTTAAGTATAGAAAGGAAAGCCCCCTAAAACGTACAGGGGGCTTCTTTCATGTTGCTTTTTATCAGTTATTGGTGACGTCTTCTTCTTGTGAATAGAAGGAACCCGACACCAAGAGCTGCCACGGCTGCGCCGGCAAGACCAATAGTAAGGGTATTTGTTGCTGTAACTGGAAGCATACCGCCATCTTCATCGCTGCTTCCTTCACCCATACCATCCTGGCTGGAATCATCATCCGTACCCTCTTCACTTCCACTGCTGTCTTCGGCAGAAGCATCCTGTACCGTGATCGTTTCTGGATCGCTTTCGTTGCCTTCTTCGTCCTCGAGCACTGCTGTAATTTCTGTACCTGCTGCCTGAGGTGTAATAGCAACGGACCAGGATCCGTCTTGATTAATCGTTCCAGTGCCAATCATTTCTTCATCTACCATGAGCATTACTGTTGCTCCTGGAGTTCCACTTCCGCTTACTGACTGACTTTCGTCTGTTACATGATCAATAGACGGAGCATCCAGAGTCATATCGGCATCCGCATCGCCGTCTGCGTCTCCATCAGCGTCTGCATCGCCATCAGCATCCGCATCTCCGTCCGCATCCGCGTCTCCGTCAGCATCTGCATCTCCGTCAGCATCCGCGTCGCCGTCCGCATCCGCATCTCCGTCCGCATCCGCGTCTCCATCAGCATCTCCGTCCGCATCCGCGTCTCCATCAGCATCTGCGTCTCCATCCGCATCTGTGTCTCCGTCAGCATCCGCGTCTCCATCGGCATCCGCATCGGCATCTCCATCCGCATCTGTGTCTCCGTCAGCATCCGCGTCTCCATCCGCATCCGCGTCTCCATCGGCATCGGCATCTGCATCGCCATCGGCATCCGCATCGCCATCGGCATCCGCGTCTCCATCCGCATCCGCGTCTCCATCAGCATCTGCGTCTCCGTCCGCGTCCGCGTCGCCATCGGCATCCGCATCTCCGTCCGCGTCCGCGTCGCCATCGGCATCCGCATCTCCATCGGCATCCGCATCTCCATCGGCATCCGCATCTCCATCCGCATCCGCATCGCCATCCGCATCCGCGTCTCCATCCGCATCCGCATCTCCATCCGCATCCGCGTCTCCATCGGCATCCGCGTCTCCGTCTCCGTCATCAAGAGCTGGGACGGTTACATCTACGGAAGCTTCCGAATTTGCGAGAACGTCTGCATCTACTAGAGCATCATCCAGCTGGGCCCCGTTCACAGTATAATCACCAGCTTCTGGACGCTCGTTATAAGCGACGGAAACATTAATATTTTCTTCACCAAGCACACCAAGGTTTAACAGACTTTCTGTCGAAACAAAGATACTGTCACCTTCGACAAAAGCGTTCTCGCCTTGATCATTGAGATCTAATGAAATAGTGTCTCCGCCTGCAGCACTGATTGTGATTTCCTGAATGTCTGCTTCTGATAGAAGCTCTGGTGGAAGATCAAATCTGTAATAATCTTCATCGAGCAGTCCAAGATCTGCTGCATAATCAACTGTATACTCGAAATCCAATGTTTCCGGGTCAGCTGCTTCATCATAAGCACCGGTCATCGCCGCATCTTCGATGACGTCAACGTCAACATCTGCGTCGCCATCCGCGTCCGCATCACCATCGGCATCTCCGTCACCCTCATCAACAGCTGTGACCGTAACCGTCTCGGGATCACTTTCATTTCCGGCTTCATCTGTCTGGGTAGCAGTGATGTCAGTTCCTGCTTCCTGCGGATCAATATCTACTGCCCAGGTGCCATCTTCATTTACCGTACCCGTACCAATAGTTTCACCATCAACAGTTAAATTAACCTCTGCTCCTGCTTCCCCGTCACCTGTAACTTCAGTATCATCACTATCCACTGGGTCAACGCCAGGTGCAGGCGGTGCTTCCTCGTCTACCTCATCAGCAGCTGTTACAGTCACACTGTCCGGATCGCTGGTGTTACCATCGTCATCAGTTTGTACGGCAGTAATTTCCGTACCTTCATCCTGTGAATCAATATCGAGGGACCAGTTTCCTTCTTCATCTACCGTTGTTTCCCCTAATTCTTCATCATCGGCAGAAACCGTTACGTCGTTACCAGGGTCTCCGGTTCCGGTAACTGTCTCATCATCACTGTCCACAGGATCGATAACTGGAGCATCCGGCTGTACTGCTTCTTCTGCAGGGATGCTGACGGAAGTTGTTGCTTCAGAGTCTGCCAGCACTTCAGCATCTGCCAGATCACCATCGAGCTGCGAGCCGGTAATGTCATAATCTCCTGCTGCCGGCCGTTCGTTGTAAACTACTTCAACGTTTATAGACTCACTGCCAAGTACATCAAGATCTAAAAGGCTTGAGGATGAAACGTAAAGGGAATCGCCGCTGACAAATGCGTCTCCACTTTCATCATTCAGATTAACCTCTACGACATTTCCATCTTCATCCGTTACATTAATTGCTGAGTAATCTGCTTCTGCCAAAAGTTCCGGCGGCAGCTCAAACTGGTAATACCCATCTTCAAGCAGAGCTGCTTCAGCCACGTAATCCACATCGTAGTTAAAGCTCAGCGTTTCTTCTTCCTCCAAATAGCTGCTGCCCATTGAAGCATCGGAAATGACGTCTGCATCGACATCAGCATCGCCATCATCCGCAGCCGTAACTTCTACGGTCTCTTCCGGACTTTCTACCCCGTCCTCATTCGTTTGTACAGCGCTGATCACTGTACCTTCGTCCTGCGGCTCAATATCAATGCTCCAGCTTCCGTCATCATCTACGGTCGTTTCACCCAACTCTACATCGTCCGCAGAAACCGTCACGTCGTTACCGGGCTCTCCCGTGCCTGTTACAGTAGTATCGTCACTGTCAACATCATCAAGACCCGGAGCTTGCGGAGCCTCTGCTTCAGCGTCATCTACTGTGATTTCAGCGTTTCCTGAGTCACTTATTTCCAGCAAATCTAACTCAACTAAATCACCTGTATCTACAGCTGCTGCAGATAAAGGATAGGTCCCGGGCTCTAAAGGTTCGTCAAAAGCAAGATCAAAGCTGACATTAAGGCTGTCAGTGATCCCTAAATCATCAAGAATTTCATCTATTCCCAGTAATCCTATATCCAGAAGACTTAATAATTCAGCGTTCAGCAAATCTGTATAATCTACAATGATTTTGTTTCCTTCAACGACAGCGCTTGGGGAACCCAAACTCACTTGCAATAATCCACCGTCTACAGAAAGATTGGATATATTATCTTCATTTAATTGCCCGGCTAATTCCTCCGGAAAAGCAAACGCTACTCTTCCGTTTTCCAGGAGTTCTACGTCAGCAATATTGTCTGCCGTATAATTCAAGCTTAAGCTTTGATTATCTCCAGAGAGTTCAGCGTCCAATTCATTATTTTCAAATACTCCGACATCAGCAACCGCAGCTTCCGCTGTCTGTGCCGCGAAAGGATTACTGAGCGTATTTATATACGATGATATGCCTTCCTTGGTGGAGTCAGACACGCTGCTCCCAAAGGTTGGTACTGTTGTGCCTAAGAGTAAAGCGGCCGCAGCCACCATGCTTCTTGTACGATAGTTCTTCCTTCGCCTGTTGCGGTTCATTTTCGCCGCATAGTCGATCGGCTTCCTATGTTTGCGCATATATTCACCCTCCTAGATTTAGGCCTTTTCAGCCCTTACTATTTGCAGTCTAGGAGAAATGAAAATCAGAAAATTTCAATATTTTAACATTCTTATCAACATATAAACACGTATTAAATATAAACATTTCCATCGTACTAGCTTTGAAAAAAGTTCTACCAGATTAAAAATTTATATTTCGGGAAACACGCATATTATACGAATATGTAAAGGAGGCTTTTCATGGATTATCAAATTACTGCCATTCATTTTGACGGTGGCCGTGAAAAAGAAGAGCACATTACGCATATACAGCTGGTGGACGGAACCGAGGAAACGATAGAAAAAGCGATCGCAAGCGTTGATGACGGTAAGGATTACTATTATCGCGTAGACGGCGGGGACAAAGTCCGCGTGGACACGGTTCACCCGGAAGACCCGGACACTCCTGCCTATCTCCGGACCCACCCGGATCAGTCAACAACAGACAATTTGTTAAAGCTTCCCACATTTGACCCTACCTACATGCCTTAACTCAGAAAAGCAGCGTTCTCCCGTGGGAGGACGCTGCTTTTTACAGTTCCTGTTCAAACGGATACAGCCCCCGCGCCTCGGCCTCAGCGGCATAGTCATTTAAAACTTCTTCAAGTGTATCCTCGGTATCTTTTCCTTCTGTATTAATGCCAAGCACCTGGGCCGCGTGCATAATTTCCTTCTCCCTTACGCCCGCCATCATCTGTGAAACATCTTCAGTGACTTCCACTCCGTAAACGGATGCTTTTTCCTTCCATTCCGATAAAAGTACTTCATCAATTACGGTCTGTTCATCTTTGCCTTTGACAGCTATGCCGTATTGCTCTGCTTTTTTCATTAAATCATTTTCTCGGATATCCGTACCCATCCGTTCTATTCCGGCTTCGCTTTTTTGCGCCGATACATTGGCCGGCAGGGCAACACTCGAAAGTATACAGGCGGTAATGACGGCATACATCCATTTTTTCATCTGCTCAACCTCTTTTTATATAGAGTATATTTTTATTCATCATATAGATAAATAATGTCAGGAAAAAGTCAGGAAGAGGTTATTACATCACATCCGTTTGTTTTTCACGATCGTTATTCTGATCCGGCACGTCCTGCGGCAATTCAAATACAAAGATGGTCTCTTCCGGCCGGCTCGATTGGAGGTACAGGTCGCCGCCGAGCCCCTGGGCGATTAATTTACTGAACGGCAGCCCGAGGCCGAGGCCGTGCACATTATACTTTTTATTTTCTCCCCGGTAGAAGCGCTCAAATACGAGCAGCTGCTCCTCCTCATCAATACCAATGCCGCTGTCTATCACTTCAATAGCCACCATGTGCTCGCTTTTTTCACTGCATCGTATGGTCAGCGTGCCTTCCTTCTTCATTGCCTGGTTCGCGTTATTCAAAAGATTAACCATAATTTGCTGGAAGCGCATCGGATCAGTGTAAACCGCATGCGTCTCTTCGCCGTAAAGCTTTTGAATATCCAGCCGGTCCGTGTCATTGGAAATCGACCATTGATGGATGACCTCATTCAAGAGTGACTCCAGCGTCAATGGCTGCATGTCTGTCGGCACTCCCTGGGAGGAGAAGGTGTTAAATTCAAGCAGGTCCGCAATCATGTTCCGCATCCTGCCCGTTTCCGCCAGCGTCACGCTCAAAAATTCCTTCGCCTCGTCCCCAGTTACTACATCATCTTTAACCGCCTGCACCATCCCACTGATGGAGGTAACCGGAGTTTTCAATTCATGAGTAACACCGGCCAACAGCTCGGTACGCATGCTTTCAAGCTGCCCGAGTCTCGTCGTCATGTCATTAAAGCCGGTAACCAGTTCATCGACCTCCCGCTCTTTCGCCTCGGTATCAATACGAATGGCGTACTTTTCTTCCTTTACACGCTGAAAGGCTTCGGCAATCTGCTTGATTGGCCGCAGCATTCGTTTGGAAAGAATATAAATCGTGAGCCACCCGAGCAAAGCCAGACTCACCAGCAGGATACCGACCAATTGATACTGACCGCCGACTCTTACCAGTGAATCGGCCGGCTGAACGATCACCACCCATCCTTCGAAAGAGCCGTCATCGCCCTGAATACGTGACTTGACCAGGTACTGCTCCAGACTTCCCTGTTGGACTTTCACCGTCTGCGGCCCGGAATCAAGAAATGAATCCGGGAACACGACAGGCTCCTGATACAGGGAATTTCCGAACAAAGAGTTGGA
This sequence comes from Marinococcus sp. LNHM3E3-2.2, assembly GCF_056034385.1. Taxonomy (NCBI): domain Bacteria; kingdom Bacillati; phylum Bacillota; class Bacilli; order Caryophanales; family Bacillaceae; genus Marinococcus; species Marinococcus sp. LNHM3E3-2.2. The sequence goes on along the minus strand of NZ_JBQLIC010000004.1, from coordinate 112,580 downwards.
TACAATATTTCCATTATTGTCCACAACATATACTAGCGGCTCCGTTTCAATATCAAACGTCTGCTGACGCTCACGCACGTATGATGCGAGATCCGCATTTAAGCCAATCGAATTATCTTCTGCCCCGGCCAAATCCTCCGAGATTTCATCCGCCAGGAAGGAAGTAACGTTCAGCCCGCGTTCGAGATTATAGGAGCGGAGCCAGAAAAATGAAATCAGGCCAATGATAATCAAGCCGATGCAGAGCGTAATAAAATAGCGCGTCGTCCAGTAGCGGAGCAGCGAAACTTTTTTATCTTTATTCCTCTTTAACACTGAGCTGATACCCCACTCCCCGGAGCGTTCGTATTTCTCCTTCTTCCACCGGCCAGTTTTTCAGTGACCGGCGTATCCGCTTGATGGCCAAATCCACCGCGCGGTCGCTCCCTTCGTAATCAATGCCCCACACGTGGGAAATTAACTGCTCCCGGTCAAAAAACTGATTCGGGTGATTGCTTAGAAAAATAAGCAGCGACAGATCCCGCGGTGTCAGATCGAGCTGCAGCCCGTTCAGCGTCACAGCGTAGGCCTTTTCATCAATGACGAGGCTTCCGAACCGTTTAAGGTACTGCTCCTCCTCCGCTGGCGAGGCTGTTTTACCGCTGCGCCGGAGTACAGCCTGGACACGGGCGACGACTTCATCACCTTCAAAAGGCTTCGGAATGTAGTCGTCCGCCCCGCCGTCAAATCCTTTTAACCGGTAGTCCACATCCCCAAGAGCGGTCAGCATAATACACGGGCAGTCGCTTGTATTCTGAATATGTTCGAGTACTGCCCATCCGTCCCGTCCCGGGAGCATGACGTCAATTAAGGCTAAATCAAAATTCCCGCGGTCGAACGTCTCCACGGCTTCGTTTCCTTCATATATTTGAGTCACTTCAAAGCCTGCCTTTTGAAGATAGGCCCGAAGCACCTGGCTGATCGATGTTTCGTCTTCAATTACAAGAATCGAGCTCATATACGCTCTCTCCCTTCTCTATGTACTTTCATTATAAATCAACGAAGCGCAGGAACAAACGGGTTCCCATGCAATCCGGTACAAAAAAAAGACCCTCGCGGGGGAACGAGGGCGTACAGCTATATGAATCTAGGGGGTAATTCCATGAAGAGTGCACTACCCGAGTGAGTGCAGCTCTTAAGCCGAGTAATAATACCCAGCTAAAACACAATTGGATTTTTTGCATAGGGCCATCGTATCCACATGACTCTTCGGCTTCTTCTGCAGTTACAGGACGATCAATCGTTGTTCTAGGGGGGTCAACATATTTAAGGTCCTGGAACCAGTAAGCTGCATATCCTCACCTTTTCTTCGTATGTGCCAGTTGTTTGATGCACTTTCCCTTTCGACAATGCAGCAAATATAGGGCGGAAGAAAATGATGATTCGATGCCGTTTACGTGGCAACTGTATCAGAAGCCGGCTTTCACTCCGCTTTCTAAGGATGTTGGTACCTGGTGCGGCGCGGAAGTGTTTTAAGCCGTGGCGGCCTCTACATTTATTACTATAAGTGGTCTGTGTGTCAGCAGAATGTCAAAAAATATCTTTTTTTAAAAAGTACTGTTTAATTTGCCTCAAGGACCTGCATTAACCGCTTCATCTATTGAGGGTTTTCGTTATGTTTTACATTGATGATGACGTTTCCCTTCTTGTGTCCATTCTCTACATACCGATGGGCTGCCACTATTTCTTCAAGTTCATAGTACCTGTCCACTGCAACCTTTAGCTTCCCCGTCGCCACAAGTTCCTTGAGAAAGCTGAGAGCTTCGGCGTTTTCCGATGAATTTTGAGCCAAAATCAATTTCCTGCTGCTTGTCAGTTTCGTCCACAGCATCCTAACGCCCGGCAGCGGTACTGTGACATTTATATAGGTGCCATTCTTCTTTAATGATTTCATACAAGCTGAAAACGAACTCTTGTTTACCGCTTCAAAAATAACGTCATAAGTCGCTCCTTCACTTGAAAAATCTTCAGTGGTGTAATCAATTACCTTATCAGCGCCGAGTGATTTTACCAATTCCAGATTCGTCGTGCTGCAAACTCCTGTAACTACGGCTCCAAGATACTTAGCAATTTGGACAGCGTAGCTCCCTACACTCCCTGAAGCACCGTAGATAAGCACCTTCTGCCCCTTCTGAATGTCTGCTTTCTCAAGATGAAACAATGCGGCACTCGCCCCTATTGGTATGGCTGCGGCTTCCCCAAAAGATAAATTACTCGGTTTAATACATACTGGGCCGTCTTCAGACAAACACTTATATTCAGCATATGCACCAGAACCCTTTAGGGAAGCGGCAAAAATCCGGTCGCCCTTCTTAAACCGGGTGACCTCTTTTCCGGCTGACTCTACTTCTCCAGCTAACTCCATACCGAGTATCTCATTTTTCGGCTTCCTTACACCCAGGGCTATTCGGGCAGGCACCCAGACCGAAAGAGGAACGGTGAAGCTCCGTGCACGAATATCTGCGGCTGTTACAGTGGTCGCTTTTACTTTCACCAGTATTTCATTTTTCTGAGGTACGGGTTTTTCTATGTCTTTGAGCTGAAGGACTTCGGGGGAGCCATACTTTTTGTACACAATGGTTTTCATTTATCCACCCCTATTTCGTTATATTCATTAATTACTTCGGAAAAAGTCTTAAACATACACAACGACCGTTTACTTTTTATAGTACAAATACATGGTCAGCGGTGCGAATACGAGGACTAATAAAAATGAAACCAACAGCACCCATCCGACCTCAGCAAAGGCCGGGTCTCCACCCATAAACCCGCGGACAGCTACAACAAGAAACGATACCGGGTTGATTTCCACAATCGGCTGAAGCCAGCTGGGCATTGTCTCGGGATCCACAAACACATTACTGATAAAAGTTAATGGAAACAAAACCATCATGCTTGCTCCCATCAGTGACTTTTCCGACCTCATCACGATGCCAAGCGTCGTCCAGATCCAGGAAAGACTGAAGGCAAACACAAGCAGTATGCCTACGCCCAGCAGTACACCCACCAGCCCGCCCTCCGGCCGGAATCCAAGGATAAAGCCAAGTGTAATCATAATCGTAGAAGCAATCGAATACCTGACAAGATCCACGAGCAGAGCCCCGACTAGAACGGAGGGCCTCCAGACTGGCAGGGTCCGGAAGCGGTCGAATATCCCCTTGGTAATATCGTTGTTTAATTCGATACCTGTGTACATCGTAATACTAACTACGGTCAATACCAGTACCCCCGGCAGCACAAACTGCAAATAGGCTTCTGTGGATCCGGCAAGGGCGCCGCCAAATAAATAAGTGAACATAAGCAAAAAGATAATTGGAAAAGCAGTAATATCAAACAGCTGCTCGGGCACATATTTGATTTTCAGAAGCATTCTGCCGCCAAAGGTAAGTGACGCCGAGACCGGGCCTGCGTTTTTCGGACGTTCGCTGGTCGATACTGCGGCACGGAGCACATCCTGCTGACTGAGAGGAGCCTGTTTTTTGTTCATGCTTCCGCCTCCACTTCTTCCTCTTCTGCTGAACGTCCAGTCAGGGTAAGAAATACTTCATCCAGGCTCGGTTTGCCTACAGAAAAGTCTGAAACAGCGATACCGGCTTTATTTAATTCATCGAGTATTTGTACCGCCAGGTTGTTCTCTGCCACCTGGGCCGTCAATCCCGAGGCATTAGAGGAATAATTCACAGCTGTCCCCAGCTTTTGCTGCAGCAGCTGGGCAGCGATCGGCCGCTGCCCAGGGTCCTGAAGACGGACATGCAGCTTGCCCACTCCTACTGATGCCTTCAATTCACCACTCGTTCCTTCTGCGATGACTTTTCCCTGGTCAATCACCGCGATCCGGTCCGCCAGCTGATCCGCCTCATCCAGATACTGAGTAGTTAACAGCACCGTGGTGCCCGTATCCACCAGCGTCCGTACAATATCCCACACCTGATTGCGGCTTCTTGGGTCAAGGCCTGTCGTCGGCTCGTCCAAAAATAACAGATCCGGTGTTACGACAATGCTTGCAGCGATATCAAGCCGGCGCTGCATCCCGCCGGAATACTGCTTCACCTGTTTTTTTGCCGCTTCTTCAAGTCCGAAAGCACGAAGCAGCTCGTACGCCCTGGCTTTTGCCTGAGCTCGTGTAAAACCCATCAGCCGCCCAATTAAATGAAGGTTTTCCAAACCGGATAAATCTTTATCCACTGAGGCAAACTGTCCTGTCATACTGATCCGCTTCCTTATGAACGCTGCCCCCTCCACTACATCATGGCCAAACACACTTGCCCGGCCTTCACTTGGCTGGAGAAGGGTCGCAAGTATGCGGAGAACTGTCGTTTTTCCAGCTCCGTTTGGACCGAGTACTCCGTACACTGTTCCTGCCGGCACCTCCAGATCAATCCCGTCCACCGCACGGATCGATTCAAACGTCTTCACCAGACCTTTGACGTCAACAGCAATTCTTTGTTCGTCCACCTCGTTGCCCATCCCTTGTACCTCCTTATACGTCGTCTCTAAACCGTCTCCTTTTTCTTTATGATAGCACTGCCAGCCCATCCGGACTTCTTTTCGATTGCTGTAAAAACGTATGTTCGTATTTTTTTACAGCCGGTTCTTTTTTAAGAAATTTAACACAGCACGGTCTCTGTACTCTGCTCCCGACCCGATCCAGATCAGATGCCCCCACGAATCCAGAATAGTTAATTCCGCCTGAGGTATTAAACGTTTAGCCTCGTACGCATGCTCTAGAGGCACCGAAGCGTCATGCTCACTGTGCACAATCAGCACCGGTGCATCAATCATCGGCTTCACCTCTTTTGCCGCATTTGTGTTCACATCAATCAGAAAACCCTTCCCAGACCTCTGTGCTGCTATCATACTGGCAAATTCCTGAAGAGCCCTGCTGTTTATTTCCTGACGAATACGTTCATACGAAAGCGTGCTGAACGAGGCAGCCATTTGTTTAAATATCATTTCCGGTCTTCTTTTGACAGCCATCCTCAGCAGAGCCCATGTTCCTTGTTCCACTATCGGCCGAAACAGCACCTTTGCTGCTTTGTAGGCAGCATCCTTTTTCGTCAGCCATTCGGTAGTGACCGCTGACTCAAGCGTCAATGTACGCACCCGTTCAGGATAAGCTGAAGCAAGCATCAACCCGCTCGGCCCTCCGGCGGAAACCGCAAGCACATGAACAGCGTCTATCTGCAGATAATCAAGCAGACCGGCGCAGGCTTCTGCGGTTCCTTCCAGAGAGGCGCCGATTTCTGCGCTTGTGGCTCCGTACCCAGGCCTCGAAGGCGTAATTAACCTGTATCCCCGCTTCACGAGTGGTGCATAGCCCATCTCCTCCATGCAATTGGAATGCCCTCCATGCATCACCAGCACCGGCTCCCCAGTCCCACAAATGGTATATTCCATCTGCGTACCGTCCTTCCGGTACCACATACCAAGTGTCCGCTTCATGTTCTGCTCCCCTTCCCATTTTCTATACTTTTACTATATCCTATAATGAAGTGGGCTGCCGGGCGCATTTCCGCTGAGAACGGAAAAAATTTACGGAAGGATTTTCATAAACATTCACGCAGGAATTGCAAAGCATTCTGCTCTTTGTCATATTAAATAAGAGACAAATTATAAACGGAGGCTGACCATGGATCAATTTATCTTTTTTCAACCAATCTTTCAGGAACGCATTTGGGGTGGAAATAAGTTACATACTCATTTTAATTACAACATCCCATCAGCATCGACCGGTGAAGCATGGGTCTTTGCCGCTCATCAAAACGGTTCAAGCATTGTAGCGAACGGCTCCTACGCGGGTAAAACGCTCCTGAACCTCTGGCAGGATAAGCGGGAATGGTTCGGTTCGTTAAAAGGCGACCGCTTTCCGCTGTTAACAAAAATTCTCGACGCGGCCAAGGATCTTTCGGTGCAGGTGCATCCGGACAATCAGTACGCCGCCGCTAATGAAAACGGCGAATACGGCAAGACTGAATGCTGGTACGTGATTGACTGCGATGAAGACGCGGAGCTCGTACTCGGGCACAACGCCGACAGCCGGTCAGAGGCCACGGAGCTCATTGCCGCCGGCGAATGGGACGCTTTTTTACGGAGAGTGCCGGTAAAGCCCGGGGATTTTGTTTACGTACCGAGCGGCACGATGCACGCTATTGGCGAAAGCGTGCTTATTCTGGAGACTCAGCAGAACTCGGACGTCACCTACCGCGTCTATGACTACGACCGGACCGATAACGAAGGAAACAAGCGGGAGCTTCATCTGCAGCAGGCCCTCGACGTGACTCATTTCCCTCATGAGGATGCTAAAGTGGATCCTTCTGTGGAATCCGACGGCGAGGCAGAAGTCACCACCTTTGTGGAGGCAGACTACTTTTCCGTCTACAAATGGGAGGTGCACGGCACAGCTTCATTCACCTGCGAAGCGCCGTTTCTGCTCTGCAGCGTCATTGAGGGCAGCGGCACTGTCGATAACCTGACGGACAGCGCCCCAATCCAAAAAGGCGATCATTTTCTCGTCCCGAATCACGTGACCGACTTCACGATCGACGGCAATGTCACCTGCATTGTGTCTCATCCGAATGCCTCCCTTCACTCCTCCTAAATACAGAAAACCACCTTCTGCCAGGCAGAGGGTGGTTTTGTTATACTATAAAAAAACAAAGATTGGCGGCGGTACGATGAACATGTTCCCTCTATTGTATACTCCGATCATGCAGCCGGTGGAAAAACAATTTCTTTATGCGCTCCGGCAAAAACACATTCCCTCTCTCTCCGGCCACGTACTCGAGATCGGCTCCGGTCCCGGAGCAAATTTTCCTTACTACCGGGCAGCTGCAAAAGTAACTGCCATCGAGCCGAATGACCGGATGCGCAAGCAGTCTATTCCGGCGCAGATGCACGCTCACATCCCGATTCGCACACTTGGTTCTTCAGCTGAGCGACTGCCCTTTGACGACAATACCTTCGACAGCCTTGTCTGTACACTCGTGCTCTGTTCTGTCGAGGACCCCATCCAGGTACTGCAGGAATTAAAACGGGTATGTAAACCGGGAGCTGCGGCCTATTTTCTCGAGCATGTCCAGATGCCCCAACAAGCGGCAGCGCGTGTCCAGCATAATATAACGCCGGTATGGAAGCACTTTTGCGACGGCTGTCACCTCGATCGCCCCACCCTTTCGCACATTGAGCAGGCCGGATGGAGCATCACTGGAACCGACAGTTATTTCCAGGGATTTTTACTATCCATGCAGGCTGTTCTTCCTCCAGACCGATCAGCCTAAAAACAAAATGCCGTAGATGATGGCAAGCACAATGACCAGCGCCGGATGCAGCTTCGTTTTTTCAAGCAGCAGATAGCTTGCCACAAGCATCCCGGCTGTCTGCCAGCCGCCTGCGCCTTCCCAGGCACTGGTGAAAAACTGCAGCGTTAATATGCCCAGCAGTACCCCGATGACCGGGCGCACGTAAGCCGTGAGCCGTTTTACCTTCGGGGAGTTCCTGTATTTGTACAAAAAGCCCATTAGGACGATCATTAAAATTAACGACGGGGCAACGGTCGCAAACAGACCGGCAGCAAGCCCCGGCCAGCCGGCGACTTCATATCCGATGTAGCCGGCCATTTTGGTGGCAATCGGTCCGGGCAGGGCGTTACTGATGGCCAGCACTTCACTGAATTCACCCACGCTCATCCATTCATACCGGTTCACCACTTCATGCTGGATGAGCGGAATGGAGGCGGGACCGCCGCCATAGCCGAGAATACCCGGGATAAAAAACGCCATAAAAACCTCTAAGTAAATCACGTGGAGGTGTCCTCCTCTCGTTTAGCAGAATCCTTCTGAACCAGTGCAGCAATCAGAAGCACTGCAATAACGATCGCCGGATGCACACCGAGCACGCCGAGTACCACAGCGGCCCCGATAATAAATGCTATCGTCTTCTTCCAGCCCAGGTCACCGCCGGATTTTTTAATAAATCCCCATGTCAGCACTCCCATCAGCACCGTCACTACGGGAAGCACTCCGTTTGCAAGTCCGCTCACCCACGAAGCGTCCCGGTATTGGGACAAAATGCTGAAAAACAAAATCATCAACAGTGCCGTGGGGGCGACGATCGCCGCCACTCCGTTCAGCGCCCCAAGAACACCGCCGCGGCTGTAGCCGATGTATCCGGCAAGCTTGGTGACGATCGGCCCCGGAAGCGTGTTGGCAATCGCTAGTGTATCGCCGAATTCCTCGTCGGTCATCCATTCATAGTGCTCCACTACTTCTTTTTGCACGAGTGGAATCGACGCCGGTCCTCCCCCGTAGCCAAAAATACCGACCCGGAAAAAGGCGAGAAAAATTTTCCACTGCATCACTTCCACCTCTTCTCTCTTTATTACCAGGCAGCTACGTTGCCGTCTGTGCGGGATTCGCTTCCCCCGCAGAGTACTCCAGTTTCCGGATCTCTCCATATAATCTGTCCACGGCCAAAGCTCGAGGATTCTGTTTCTATTTTCACCGTATGGCCTTTCCGGTTCAGCGCCTGAGCGGCTGCCGCGGAGAAGTCAGGCTCCACTGTAATCAGCTTATCCCGCTTCCACTGCCATCTCGGTGCATCCAGGGCCGCCTGCGGATGAAGACCGAAATCAATAGTATTCATGATCATCTGCATATGGCCCTGGGGCTGCATGAATTCCCCCATCACCCCGAACGGTCCCACGGGTTCACTGCCCTTAGTCAAAAAACCGGGAATAATCGTATGATACGGACGTTTTCCGGGCATCAGCCCATTTGCGTGCCTGTCATCCATGGAAAAATTGTGCGCCCGGTTGTGAAGGGCGATTCCGGTCTCCGGCACCACCATTCCTGAGCCGAAGCCCATGTAATTGCTCTGGATAAATGAAACCATATTGCCGTCCCCGTCAGCAGCTGCCAGGTACACTGTGCCTCCGCTGTGCGGATCTCCTGCTTCGGGTACCTTCGCTTCATTTCCAATTTCACCGCGCCGGGTCTCTCCATACGCATCCGAGAGCAGCTCTTCGGTGGTCCGGGTCATGGCGTCCGGATGGGCGACATATTTTTCTCCGTCCGCAAATGCAAGCTTCATCGCCTCCATTTGATGATGAAAGGTGTTGACGCTGTCGCGCTCCTGAAAATCATACCCCTTCAATATGTTCAGAGCCATTAAAGCAACAATCCCCTGGCCGTTCGGCGGAATTTCCCAGACGTCATATCCTTTGTAGTGCACCGAGATCGGCTTCACCCACTCCGGCTTGTACAGCGCCAGATCCTTGGAGCGCAGATAGCCGCCCTGCTCTTTCATGCAGGTGTCTATTTTCTTCGCCAGGTCTCCGCGGTAAAACGATTCTGCATTTGTTTCAGCAATTTCCTTTAACGTCTCCGCATGCTCTTTGGAGCTCCACAGCTCTCCCGCAGCCGGGGTGCGGCCCTCCGGAGCGAACACCCGGCTCCAGTCGGCAAACACTGTCGGATCGAGCTCTTGCTCCAGTGTTTCAAAGGCGGACGCCCACAGCGTTGCCAGCGTGGACGCTACCGGATAGCCTTCCTCAGCGTAAGCCACAGCTGGAGCGATCAATTCTGAAAATGGAAGCCTACCGAAAGCACGGGACAGCTCTGCCCACGCAGCCGGCGCTCCTGGCACCGTAATCGGTACCGGTCCCCGTTTTGGCATTTCATCGTAGCCGTCTTTATACAGCCCGTCGATCGAAAGCTCCTCCGGCGCATAGCCGCTGGCATTCAGGCCATGGAGCTCGCCGTCCATCCAGACGAGCGCAAAGGCATCACCGCCAATTCCGTTGGATGTCGGCTCGAGTACGGTCAGACTTGCTGCTACAGCAACAGCTGCATCCACAGCGTTGCCTCCTTTTTTTAAAACGTCGAGACCTACCTGGGAAGCAAGCGGCTGTGACGTAGCCACCATGCCTTTTTTACCGTACGTTGACGTGCGGTAGGATGCATATGGATGATGGTGCGGATCAAATGAAATCATGATAATCGCTCCTTTTATAAATCAGTATGCTGAAGACGGTGGACGACATGCTGGACAAATGACAGGAGCCGGCGATCATCGTTCCGATTGGCGATAATTGAAATCGAGATCGGAGCTTTTCCCGGCATTTCCACTGGAATGGTTACCTGCGGCAGCCCGCCGATACCCGCAATACAGGTCAGCTGCATCGTGCGTTTCCGCACCGCCTGGATCTCCTTTTCCCCGGCATGAATTTTCGGGGCCGGTCCGGGCACAGTCGGAATAACCATCACCGTGTCTTGTCCCAGCCTTTGCTGCACCTCCTCCTGCAATTGTTTCCGTTTTTCAAATATGTGGGGATAATCCTCCCGCCGGGTGTCTGCGGCAAACGCAAACCGGTCCCGGACACCGGGTCCAAACGACGGCTTATACTCCCTGATCCATTCCCGATGCATTTCTCCAATTTCCACTGCCTGCTGCAGCCGAAAAACTTCAGCCCATTCTGCGAGCGAGTCTTCCGCCAGCCTGTTTTCATTCAGCGTTTCGGCCTGCGCCTGCACGGCGGAAAATACTTTTCCAAGCGACTTCTTGTATTCATCGGCATATTCCTTCCACGCCTCTTCCTCCCACCAGATCGTCCGGTACGGGGTTTCTTCTTCTCCCGCCGGAAGGAGCGCTTCTCCTACCTGCTGTAAAACCCCGGGGTCTCTGCTCATCCAGCCGACAGTGTCAAAGCTCGGAGCGAGCGGTACGATGCCTTCAAGCGATACGGCCCCGTGCGTCGGGCGTATGCCGTACAGGCCGCAGTAGGAGGAGGGCACGCGCACCGAGCCGCCTGTATCCGTACCAAGGGCAAAATCGACGCTGCCTGCCGCTGCCGCTGAGGCCGATCCGCTCGAGGACCCTCCTGGTATTGCTTTCGGGTCGGCTGGATTGACCGGCATGCCGTAATGCACGTTGTCGCCGTGCAGGCTGTACATTAATTCATCGCTGATGGTCGTTCCGGTCAGCGCAGCCCCGCTCCGAAGCAGGCGTTCAATTGCCGGCGCATTAGCTGTGTTTTCCGGGTGGGTTCGAAGCCATTCCGGGTGGCCCGCAGACGTTTTTTCGCCATGAACCGCGAACACGTCTTTCACTGCAAACGTATAGCCGGAAAGATTCCCGTTCATCGTAGGCTCGAGCCGCAGCTTCTTATTCATAAACGCTTCCTGTTTATTCATTTGTCGAATCCTCCTCGGAAATGGCCTGGATAATGGCTTCGGCCGTTTTTTCCGCGTGCTCTCCGTTCAGCTGAAGCAGTTCTTCGCGCTTATTCTCCTGCAGCAGAGCAAGCATCTGCTTGTGTTCGTCCTGCGACATGTGAATCGAATGCACGTCGGAATCAATATTTGTATAGATGTTCATGTATGCTTCAATACGGCTCCATACGTATTCGAGCGATTTTATCAGTGGCTCGGAGCGGGAGGCCTCGTACCAGACCTGGTGAAACAGCCGATTTTGCTTCCGCCACTCCACCGGATCCGAAGCGTACCGGTCCATTTCGGCGATTCGTTCCTGAAGTCTGCGCAGGTTCTCTTCATTCATCTGTTCAAAGGCCCATGCCACCGCCAGTTCTTCGAGTTTATTGCGGATGGCAAACAGCTCGCGGACTTCACTGGCAGACAGACGGCTCACATAGACACTCCGTTTTTCTTCAAACAAAAAGCCTTCTGTTTTCAGCGTCGTAATCGCTTCCCGGACCGGCATTGTGCTCACCCCGAACTCCCCGGCAATCTGTCGGATGGTCACCTTCTCGCCAGGCCGCCGCTCTCCCTGAATGATCTGCTGCTTCAGCAGTTTGTACACTTCTGTACGTAACGTTGACACATGCAAAGATGGTTGATTCACAGCATTCGCTCCTTTGTGATCTGTGATCACAAACATTTTTTATTATTCTATCAGAAAAATTCTCTTCTGCAAACTAGTTTTTAGTTTACTTTATCGGCGCTTTTCCTTCATATTTAAAAGAAGAGAAGCTCAAGGAGGACGATACCATGACAACACTAGTAACCGGCGTGAGCCATGATCAGGGAATCGGTGCTGCCGTCTGCCGTCTGCTTGCCGAGCGGGGAGAAAATATTATTTTCACTACCTGGGGCTCAGACATCGACTGGGCGGCAGAATTTAAACTGCATCTCGAAAACCAGGGCATCGAAATTTATTATATCGAAGCCGATTTCTCGAATCCGGGCGCGCCGGATGAACTCCTCGATCAGCTGAACGAGCTGCCGCTGTTCCCGACCGCACTCGTCAATAACGCTGCCTATTCAGCCAACGACAGCTACGAGCGCCTGAACGGGGAATCGCTTGATGAGCATTATTACGTTAATATGCGTACCCCTTTTCTGCTTACCACGAAAATCGCCCAGCGGTGGATTGATTTTGGTATCACCGGAAAGATCGTAAACCTGACCTCCGGACAGGATCTCGGACCGATGGTAAACGAAATTGCCTACGTATCTACGAAAGCAGCGGTGCGGGCATTTACCGAATCCCTGGCTGCCGAGCTCGCACCGCATGATATCAACGTTAACGCCGTCAATCCGGGGCCGACGAACACCGGATGGATGGATCCGGCTATGGAAAAAGAGCTGTCGAAAAAATTCAGTAAAGGCCGGATTGGACAGCCGGAAGACGCAGCCAAAGCAATCGCCTTTCTGTTGTCAGACGAGTCGGACTGGATCGTCGGCCAGGTTATCCACTCCGAAGGCGGATTTTTACGCAGCTAGCCGGCATGACGCCGGTCAGTTCGATGTTGCTGCAGGATGTAGCGATTTTAGTCGAATATCCTTTAAATAAACACCCTGCGCTTTTCTTTTGTCCAGCTCCGGGTGTTACCATCCCCGTCCGTTCGTGATTTCAGAGCGTTTGTGACTTCGTCTCAATCCGTCTGAAACCGACGAGCCGTCAGGGATGGTGATCAAACACCCTGCGCCTTTCTATTCACCTTGCACAACATTTCTTTTGTTAACTTTGTTCAGGTTGTCTATATTAATCTGTAAGCGTTTTCTTTAATATAAGCAACAGATAACATAAACCTTCTTCAAAAGGAGCGAACTTATTATGGCTGGTATCCGCATGAATCACATTACAAAAACATACGATGGTGACGTTACTGCAGTAGATGATTTTAATCTTGATGTTGAGGACAAGGAATTTATCGTTTTCGTCGGCCCTTCGGGTTGCGGGAAATCCACTACTCTCCGCATGATTGCCGGACTCGAGGATATTACGGACGGCGATTTATATATCGGAGATGAGCGCGTCAACGACGTTTCTCCAAAAGACCGCGATATCGCGATGGTGTTCCAGAACTACGCCCTGTATCCGCACATGAACGTATACAACAATATGGCTTTTGGCCTGAAGCTCCGTAAGTTCAAAAAAGATGACATTGACCAGCGTGTAAAAAACGCAGCCGATATCCTCGGGCTGACAGACTACCTTGACCGTAAACCAAAAGCGCTCTCCGGTGGTCAGCGTCAGCGTGTTGCTCTTGGACGTGCCATCGTCCGCGACCCTAAAGTATTTCTGATGGACGAGCCGCTTTCCAACCTGGATGCGAAGCTTCGTGTACAGATGCGTACAGAAATCATTAAGCTTCACCGCCGCTTAAACAGTACAACGGTTTATGTAACGCACGACCAGACAGAGGCTATGACCATGGCGACCCGTATCGTTATTATGAAAGACGGCGTGGTGCAGCAGGTAGGCTCTCCTAAAGAAGTATACGATCACCCTGCTAACGTTTTTGTAGGCGGTTTCATCGGCTCACCAGCGATGAACTTCCTCGAGGGACAGATCAACGGCAATATCCTTGAACTTGGCGAACATAAGCTTGAAATCCCGGAAAACAAAATGCAGACGCTGCGGGACCGCGGATTTGCAGATGACAAAGTAACCTTCGGCATTCGTCCGGAAGACATCCACCATGTAATGGGTGGTACTACTTCCTCGAAAAATAAACTGAACCTTGATATTGAAGTAGCTGAAATGAACGGGGCAGAGTCCATGCTTTACACCAGCGTTAACGGCAAACAGGTTATTGCCCGCGTGGATGCGAACAGCAGCATTCATGCCGGAGACAAACTCGACCTTTTCTTCAATATGGACCGCTGCCACTTCTTCAGCCCGGAAACGGAAGAAGTACTGACTCCGGAATTAAAAGATCTTTCCGCCGCCTCCGCCACTCAGTAAAGCAGAATACGGCACCTGTTCTCATTCGGGACGGGTGCTTTTTTATGCTTTTTTAGAAAAATTTTGCTCCCATTAAGTACAGTTTTATGTTTCCGCCTGTATAATGAAGGGAACGTGTACAAACGTCTTGATTTTCGTTTATCCCTTATTAAGAAAAGAGTGGTGATTGTAAAACATGTACCAATACAAATGGTTTCGTGTATCGTTAGGTATACTGGTCTTTTTAGCCATTGCCTTTATGGCCCGGCAGGTAGACTATATTTTTCAGCCCTTATTCGTATTAGTAGGAACGCTCGCCGCTCCCATTATTATTTCCGGCATTTTAAGCTATTTGTTCCGGCCGTTTGTTACTATGATCTCCAAGTACATACCCCGTTCATTGTCCATCCTGCTTTTGTACGGTGTGCTTGTCGGTGTCATTGCTTTGATTATAAATTTAATCGGCCCGATTATTGCCAGCCAGTTTAATCAGCTGATCAACCAGATTCCCCGCTACTTTGAACAGGTACAGTCCTTTATCATGAACAACCAGAACCATCCGGCTATACAGCCAATAATGCAGGGGAATGACATCTCTATGGATTCTCTTGGCTCCCAGCTGCAGAATTCAGCCAGTACGATCACGGATTCGCTTGTTTCAACAATAGTTACAATAGGGAGTGCCATCGTCAGTTTCTTTGTTATCCTGTTTGTTATTCCGTTTGTGCTTTTCTATATTCTGCGCGAAGGCCATAAGCTTCCAGGCTTTATGCTGAAATTTGTGGATCGTGAACATCGCCCGGAGGTACACAAAATTTTACAGGATATGGACCGTGCGCTTGCGAACTATATTCAGGGACAGATTACCGTCAGCTTTATCGTGGGTATTCTTTCCATGATCCTTTTCTGGATTATCGGTCTCGACTACGTGCTCATTCTCGGCATCATCTGTATGCTGACGAACCTCGTTCCATTTGTCGGACCGTTTATCGGCACAATACCAGCCGTAATCGTCGGGTTATTTCAATCCCCGATTACCGCGCTGCTCGTTATTCTCGGTGTCGTTGTTATCCAGCAGTTTGAATCCAACCTAATCTCTCCGCAGGTTATGGGACGTGTGCTGAAGGTGCACCCCGTCACCGTCATTTTCGTCCTGCTGTTTGCAAGCAGCATGTTCGGACTCCTTGGCCTGATTCTCGCTATACCGGCGTACGCCCTCATAAAAGTGGTCGTTACCAACCTGTATCGGATTTGGCAGATCAACCGGCGCGGGAACAAGCACCGGCGCGAAGAAATGATTTAACCATAAAAAGGCCGGCAGCCGCATGATTTTGCGTGCTGCCGGCCTTTTTGCTGTTTTAGACCTTAAAACCAACCGAGGCCAAGCTGCATTGACCCGGCAATGGCAATACCGTAAATGAGAATACTCGTACCGGTGGAGAGAAACAATGTCCGCTTTGACATGCCGATGGCTTTGGCAATCACGGCAATGGCCCAGACGCCTGCAATCGGCGCCAGCAGCAGAATAACCCAGCCTCCGTACTGCTCTATTTTGCCCCGGAACCGGTTGCCGGCCAATTTTTTCATCCAATTGGAGAAAAAGCTGACTCTCTCCAGCTGGCGATAAAAAAGCGTCACGGTCGGCACCGCCATAAAGTTTCCTACAGCCGCCCACAAAACAGCCGATACAGGATCAAATCCTGCCCCCATCGCTGCAGGTACTGCAATGTAAATTTCAAACAGTGGAAAATAACCCATAAACCAGGCCAATGCAGCCATCAAGATATACTCCATTATTTCTCCCCCCTTCCCTACCGAAAATTTCACACAAAAATTATTTTAGCACGCGTTATTCCGGCTGGGAAGCGAAAAAACCTGTTAAGAAGTAATTAACTCCTTATATATATTAATATGTTCCAATTACTAAATATAACTATATATACATCAGTCATATGAATGTTTACTTGAAAAGCTCTGCTTCTGGAGCCGTCTTTTCAAAGCACTCTAAAGCATTAATATTTGTAAATTTTTTGCACATTTTAACCAAGGGAGCTTTTTTTCAATTAAAAGCGTGCAAAAAACTCCAAATATCGATTTTTTCGATAAAGAAAAAGGTGAAAACAGGTAAATAGTCCTTTAAAATGCATATTTAATACTTTCCTCGTACTTTTTAGTTTCTTTATCTCAAAATTACTTATATACCAGTATTTTCACATTTTACTATGCATCAGCATGCTTTTCAGGCACCTTGAAAAAAAGATAGGGCTTTATTCTTGAAAGCAGGACCTAGTTCCCGCCTGCGCTTTTTTATGATTATTGTATTCCGTTTTTACCCAAAACAGTGAAGTGTTGATACTAAAGCATTTAACGCATATATTTTAGTACAATACTATAAATGCGGCCTGCATTTGCTGCCTCTTTTATCAGACCGGGATCCCCTCAAGCACGCTATCTGTAATTAGAATTGTTACTTATTTAGCATTTCTTCCAAATTTATATCGTGGTACGGTAACTGTAACGAACTTTTCCTTTCGACAATGGTGTAAAAAGTGTTAAGAGGGGGCGAATGGCAGTGCCGGAGAAAAATGAGACGCTTTATGTGGAATTGCTTGAATCTTCTGATGATCCGCATCAGAGCTTCATGGAGTTATCCCGTACGATTCTGGATCAGGGCGTCGACTCAGAGAAGAAAGTGGAAGTAATGCGAAGGCTTTTGCAGGCGTATGATACTGTGTCCCGCAGATACAAGACCGTTATACCACTCCGGAAAGTAACGTAAATAAAGATATAACAGGGGGAAGCCGGCAAGCTTGGGAATGCCGGCTTTTTGTATGGTTTTTTAATCTATGCAGGCATGCAAAAAGCCCGGGCCTGATTTATTACTGGAGATTGGCGGCGGCTGCTTTCACCGCCCGGATGATGCCGCTGTAGCCGGTACATCTGCATATGTTTCCGGCCAGCCCTTCCCGGATCTCTTCATCGTCCGGGTCCGGCGTATGCCTGAGCAGCGACTCCGCGGCCATGATCATGCCCGGCGTGCAGTAGCCGCACTGAAAGCCTCCTTCATTCATAAATGCTTCCTGTACTATACTGCAGCGCTCCTCTGTACCCATGCCCCCGATAGTCGTCACTTCTTTTCCTTCCACCTGGTAGGCAAGCAGCAGACACGAGCTTGTGAGCCTGCCGTCCACCCAGATCGAACATGCACCGCACCGGCCGATGCCGCAGGAAATTTTCGTGCCTGTTTCATGCAGCCGGTCTCTTAAAAGGTCGACGACCCGGTCCATCGGAAAAGCATCGACACTCACTTCTTCACCGTTGACCCGGAAGGTACACGCGTATGTGCCCTGCCGGTGCTCTATCCCCCGGGAATCTTTTCTGGTTTGTTCCAAGGCAGAAGCCCCCTTTGCTGAATCTGTTGCAGTACCCACTCTCTGGAAACAGGAAGCTTTTCCGGACGGGCTCCAATGGCCTGGTAAATAGCTTCCGCAATGGCCGGCGCCACTGCAATTGTTCCTATTTCCCCGACGCCCCTTGGTCCGTGAATGTCCCCTTCCATCACTTCTTCACGCGGCTTTACCGTCACATTATCCGGCAGGTCCTTTACTCCCGGCATCAAGTACGTATCGAAGTTTTCCGTCTGATAGTGCCCTCCGTTCATCACGGCGTCCTCCATCAACGTGTACCCGAGCGCCATGATGCCGCCGCCTTCAATCTGTCCCCTGTACCCCTGCGGATACATGACCGGCCCCGCCGATACAGACTGTTTCAAATCAAGCACCCGCACGGTGCCGGTTAAAAGGTTTACCTCTACCTCTGCGCTTACACCGCCAAAGGAATACAAATAATGACCGGAGTCAACTTCATCCGGCGTCACCGGAAAATCAAACGACGTGTGCGTCTCAATATCCCCGTCCTGTACATATTCTGCCAACGCCCTGTAGCTTAAAAAGAGCGAGGGCTCTGCGCCTCTTTTATGAATGCCTCCTGTCTCCAGGTATAACTCTGCTGCAGCCGTACCGGTTACTCTCGATGCTTCACTAAGCAGCTGTCTGCGAAAGGAGGTCTTCATGTTTTCCACTGCTGTCCAGACCATACTCGTGCCGCGTGAAGCGGTCGTTGAACCTGAAACCGGCACTTTATTTGTATCACCGATTGTTATTTCAATATCCTCTTCCTTGCAGGAAAATGTGTCTTTCATCACCGTTTCAATTACGGCTGTAATGCCCTGGCCGCATTCTTCAAACCCGAAAGCAGCTTCAAGCTTTCCATCCTTTGTAAGAGCAAGCCGCCCGCCGGAAGGGTCCAGCCGTCCGTAGCCAAGACCGCCTCCGTGCATGGATACAGCACCGCCCCGGCCTTTTTTCACCCAGAGGGTTTCTCCCGCATTACTCAGCGGCAGCTGCTGCCAGGCGGTGACGTCTTCAAGTATCATTTGTCCACCGTCCGTCGGAGCAATTTCCTGGCCAAGCGGGCCGGCGTCTGAAGGCTTTCTCATATTTTTGGCCCGCAGCTTCGTCCCTTCCATTCCAAGCTTTTCTGCCAGCCGGTCCATCTGCCCCTCAAGCGCAAACGTTACCTGATTGCCGCCAAAACCGCGAAATTCCCCAGCTACGCCATTATTTGTAAACACGGAAACACCGGTGGTCGTAATGTTTGGGATGGGATACAGCCCGCTGGCATGCTCGACAGCAAAGTCCAGAATCGCCGGGCCGAGGGTGGCATAAGCCCCGGTATCCGCATAAATAGTTGTTTCATGCGCGAGTATGCGTCCGCTATCATCAGCGCCTGTCCGCATCGTAATTGTCATCGGGTGGCGCTTCAATCCTGCCCGTATCGACTCTTCCCGGGTGTTATGCACCCGCACCGGACGCCCTGTTTTCAGTGCCAGCAGGGCCCCGTACGGCTGCAGGTTCAGCTCATCCTTGCCGCCAAACGACCCTCCGATTGGACTTGAAATGATGCGTATCTTCTCTTCCGGAGCGTCCAGAATTCTCGACAGCTGAAAACGATCTTTAAACCCGTGCTGTGTAGCCATGTATACGGAAATGCCCCCATCTTTTTCCGGGACAACCACCCCGCCCTCCGTTTCCATATAGCCATGCATCTGACGGGGCAGCTGATACGTCTCTTCGACAATACAGGTACAGCCCGTAAAGCCCTCCTGCAGATCCCCGCGTGTATAGGAAGCTTCATGCAGGATGTTCCCATTTTCGTGCAGCTGTTCAGCTTCGGGAGCCAGCGCTTTTCCGATCGAATCAAGCACAGCCAGCGGCTCGTATTCCACTACTACGGCTGCCAGGGCCTGATCTGCCGTTTCTTTTGAGTCTGCTGCCACTGCGGCTATTGCATCTCCCGTATAGCGTACTCTGTCTTCACAAAATACGGGCTGGTCCGGCATAACGATGCCAAAGCGGTTTAGCCCCGGCACATCATGATGTGTCAGCACCGCATGAACGCCCGCCAGCGCTTCGGCCGCTGACGTATCGATTCTTTTAATACGGGCGTGCGGGTATTCGCTTCGCAGCACTTTTCCGATCAGCATATTTTCTTCAAAACGGTCGGTTAAATACTTCAAGGCTCCGGTTACTTTCGGTACAGCGTCCGGCCGGCGCTGATTTTCTGGCTGTTTCATGTTTTATGCACACCTCCCTTTTCTGCATTATCTTCGAGCCACAGGTGGGATAAAAATAAGTGGGCAGCCGCCTGCAGGCGGTAGTTTCCTGAAGAAAACGGTTCATCCTCCGGCTGATAATCAGCTGCAAGAGCCTCAAAGAACGCTTCCGGGGTCCATCCGGATTCGGCCACACATGCTTCTGCATAGCGAAGCCGCACCGGGGCGTCTTTTCCGCCTACTAACGCAAGCCTCGCCCTCATGCTTCCGTCTCCCTGCCTGCGGGCGCAGCCGCTTACAGCAAGGAGCGAGGCAGTGAATGCTTCCCTGCGTCCGATTTTTTCAAAAAAGTGTATGCTGTCCGGTCCTTTTTCCAGCGTTTTTGGCAGCAGCACAGCTGTTAATAGAAATATACCGTCATAGGAAGCTGCTTCTTCCACTGAAATACGGGCATACGATTCCCCGTTCCAGATTTCGAGCTCAGCCTGCAACGCAATCAGTGCCGGCAGGGTATCTCCGTGGCCGTACATAATGTTGCCGCCGATGGTGCCCCGCGTACGGACAGCCGGAGCAGCAATCCGCCGCAGCGTTTCCCCCAGTATTTCCCGGGAAATAACCGGTTCCTCTATTAATTGTTCGAGTGTCATACAGGCTCCGATCCGTACGTACTTTTCTTCTTCCTGCAGAGAAGAGAGCCCGAATATACGCTCAAGCACGATCACATTGCCGGTAAACGCCCTCCCTTTTTCCCGCTCGACCTGCCGCCACGTGCCTCCGGCAATCCATTCCGCATCAGGAAAATATTCCTGATACAGAGCAAAAGCTTCCTGTACCGTTTCCGGCATCCATACCACCGGCGTTACTGGTGTGTGTGCAGCATCCATCTGTATTCCTCCTCGGTGTCAACGTCAAGCTGCTCGAATTGCCTAAAGCCTACGTACGGGCTTCCTGTCCACGTATGCGTCCTTCGCAGAATAGAAGCAGCCCCGCGGTCACCCTCCACACTCTGCAGAGCAGCAAACATTTGTTTTTTAAACAGCATAGGCGGCTGGTAATGCCTGCCGGTCCACATCCCGGTAAAATCGCACGTCTGTATCTGTGCCTGCGCTATTAACCGGTCAATCGTCTCCGCTGTCAGACCGGGCTGATCGGCAAGTACAACGAGAACCGCCTCCGCTCCAATACGTACTGCTTCGTTCACTCCAGCCCGGAGGGAATATGCCTGCCCGTTCACTGCCAGCGGACTGGCTGCAAGACGCACCGGACGTTTATTTTGTTCGAATATTCTGTTATCTATCCATACAGACTGATTCGTCACGACGATAACTTCCTCTGCGCTGCTCTTTAGCACCTGCTGCAGCGCACTGCTCCCGAGCGTCGTATTTCTCCACGGTTTTTCGAGTTTGTTGTGGCCCATGCGGGAGCTTTTCCCTGCTGCTAAATAAATTACCGCCGTTTTCATGCCATCACCTCTCCAGTTTTTGCGGCGTTTTGAAGAGCAATCAGCTCTCCGATCACGCTTACCGCAATTTCTTCAGGGCCTTCTGCTCCGATCGACAAACCGATAGGGGTTGTAACAATCTCCGGCAGTACCTCTGTCTGCAGCAGGCGTTTCGTTCTCGCCTTTGAACCGAGTACACCAATATATGCCATTGGCTGCTGCAAAAGATGCGTCAGCGCCTCTCTGTCTCTTTCAAAATGATGAGTCATAATCACCGCCATATCTCCGCGGCGAAACACCGTCTCCGACCACCATTCATGGGGAAACCCGCGCACCCTTCCGGCCTCCGGAACCTCATTTCTGACTGTTTTCAGGGCAGCCAGGCGCCAGTCGAGAACCGTTACCTCGTACCGGCACCGCGCCGCCATTTGTACAAGCGGAAGTGCATCCGGGCCGGCACCGAAAATAAACAGTCTCGGCCTTGGCAGGATCTTCTGGACAAATATTTTTTCGCCCCGGCTGTCTGAAACAGAAGAACGGCCGCTCCCACGCTTCATCACAGCCGCCTGCTCGGCTAACTGTTCTGCCTTTTCGTCCGGTTCCCCGCCGCAGACGAACCATCCGCTCTCTGTAGTCGTGGCCCACCTCAGCACTGCTTCTCCCTGTTTCACGAAAGCGTGCATGCTGCGCATAGAGGCTTCCAGCTCGTCCGTTACCGGTTCAAGCAGCACTTCAATCACTCCGTTGCACCCCGTGCCTTCTCCCCAGGAAAGCTCTTCGTAGCCCCGCATGTCATACGAAACCACTTGTGCTCCCTCTGCATGCACGTCCTCAATCCGGCAATGCAGATCCCCTTCAAGGCAGCCCGAACTCAGCATACCCACAGAGCTTCCGTCTGCCTTTAACAGCATGGACGTACCTTCCTTACGGTACGCCGACCCCTCCACATTCGTAATCGTCGCCAGTATTTGTTTTTCGCCTGCAGAAAGCTGCGGAATAATATCATGCAGATGGTCCATGCATCTCGCTCCTTTTATAAAAAAAAGCCGGAGAAAGGCACAGGTATCTGCTCCTGCGTTTCTCCGGCCTCTTCATTCCCGTTTAACAGGAATCAAGCTTCCGTCTGGATGGAAAGAGAAGAACTGCCGGTCTACAGCAGGTCTTCTTCTTAACTATTTGTATTTATTTTACTTCTATCCAGGCAGCCTGTAAGGAAGGATGTCATATAATCTAACGCGATTTTTCTTCCAGGTAAATAACGGTCGCCGCAGCCCCTGATACAGGATCAAAATCCTTCAATACAGTTCTTACCGGCAAATTCAGCTCCTGGACCAGCAGATGATGCAGCCGCTTCTTGAATTCGTCCACCAGTGCCGCATCCACCTGGCTGGTCAGAGCCTCATTGCGCTGTTCGAGCGCCCGCAGCGCGGGCACTCTTTTATGCTCTCCAAAAATAATACACTTGTGCTGTAACAGCTCGACCTTTAACGTTTTCACCCCAACATCGTACATCTCCTGGTTCACACTGTTGTACAACTGAGCAATTTGCTGCTTGATCCATTTTTCACTTTCAAACTGTTTTTCCCACACCATTACCCCGTCCTTTCGTTCATGACTTATTATAACGAATAACGCGGTCTTAGCCTATTTTCATGAAAGATTTTTGTCGCCGGAATTATTAACTAGGAGTTTCGAACTAATTTATGTTTCTAACCTACTGTTATGCAACAATTTTGGATTTTTTCTGACATTTTCGATTGACGGAAGCGCTTTCATATTATAAGTTTAATTTGTCTCCTTCCTTTCTGCTGCATGTCGTTTCTGTCGATACTCTTACCTTACGCTAATTGAACTTTATTTGAAAAAGGAGGAAAAAATATGCCTGTCGAAAAAGAGTCTGATGCAACCAACGAAACCTTTACCTCTGGCGGCGGAGTAAAATATTCCGAAGCTGTGGAAAACCCTAAGTTTAAAAACCTCATGTCGAAAAAAAGAAAATTTATTGCGCCCTTAACGGTGTTCTTCCTGCTATTTTACCTGGCTCTTCCGGTTTTAATTCTTACCTCGGACGTGCTGAACAATTCGGCAATCGGACCAATCACCTGGGCCTGGATTCTCGCTTTTGCGCAGTTTGCCATGACCTGGACACTCTGTATTCTTTACGTACGTAAATCCGCCAAATTCGATAAAGACGCCGAAGCTATCATCGAAGAAGAAGAACGCAAAGCTAAGGGGGATCATTCATGAATGCAACAGTCATAATCCTATTTCTTGCAATAGTCAGCCTCACCCTCGTCATTACGTACTTTTCAGCGAAAAAAACCAGCTCGGCCAGTGACTTCTATACAGCCGGCGGCGGACTGACCGGCTGGCAGAACGGCCTTGCGATTTCAGGGGACTACTTATCAGCTGCTTCCTTTCTCGGGATTGCCGGTGCCATCGCCCTATACGGCTTTGACGGTTTTCTTTTCAGCATCGGTTACTTAGTTGCTTACCTTGTCGTTATGTTTGTGGTCGCTGAACCGCTTCGTAACCTTGGCCAGTTTACGCTTGCTGACATGCTGAATGCGCGTTTCGATGCGAAAAAAATCCGCGGGGCAGCGGCATTTAGTACAATCACCATTGTCATTTTCTACATGATTGCCCAGCTCGTAGGGGCAGGAGCTTTAATTCAACTGCTGTTTGGCATCCCTTACATTTGGGCCGTTATTCTCGTAGGTGTCATGATGACCACATACGTGCTGTTTGGCGGCATGACTGCCACCAGCTGGGTACAGATCACAAAAGCTGTACTACTTATGATTGGTACACTGATTATTTCCATCATGGTTCTTTGGCAGTTTAACTTTAACGTCATTGCTATGTTCCGGGAAGCAGGACAGGCTACACCTGCCGGAACCAATTTCCTGAATCCGGGACAGCAGGATAACCTGCCGCTTGATTCACTGTCTCTCATGATTGCACTCGTACTTGGTACAGCCGGTCTTCCACACATTCTCATGCGCTTTTTCACTGTTAAAGATGCGAAAACAGCGCGGAGCTCGGTTGTTACAGCTACTTGGATTGTTGGTATCTTTTATCTCTTAACCGTCTGCTTAGGCTTTGGCGCAGCGATTTTTGTCGGTCGAACAGAAATCATTGATGCCAACCCGGCCGGTAACATGGCTGCACCGCTTCTTGCCCAGGCGCTCGGCGGCGATCTGCTGTTCTCCTTCGTCTGTGCCGTAGCATTTGCGACTATTCTCGCCGTGGTAGCAGGCCTCGTGCTTTCCGGAGCCAGTGCCTTCGCCCACGACCTGTACGGACAGATCATTAAAAAAGGGAAAGTATCCGAACGCGAGCAGGTAGTCGCAGCCCGTACTGCTTCACTGACAGTGGCTATTCTCTCCATTGCGCTTGCGATCTTTGCGCAGAACTTAAACGTAGCCTTTCTTGTGGCACTCGCCTTCTGTGTAGCCGCCAGTGCGAACCTCCCGGTTATTGTGTACACAATTTACTGGAGACGTTTCAATACGAACGGCGCTATTACAGCGATTGCAGTCGGTCTTATCAGCGCAGTCGGCCTGGTTGCCATCAGCCCGAACGTTATGAACCCTGACGGCAGCGCATTTATTGCCGCCGAGGCGATCTTCCCGCTCACCAACCCGGCGATCGTATCCGTACCGCTCGGCTTTCTCGGCGGCTGGATCGGCACGCTTGTTTCCAAAGAGTCGAGATCCGGACGCTACGACAAAGTGCTTTTCAAAGCCAACACCGGCTACCGCGAATACGACCTGCAGGGTCGCGCCATCAAAAAAGACGAATAGCACGAATACAAAAAAGCACCGGAGCAGCCGCTCCGGTGCTTTTTTACGCTCAATATTTCTCATTCTTTTGAAATAAGCTGGCTTTCAGTTTACAAATTTAAAAATATGTTAACTAAAACTTTAACCAGTTCTCCTCTATAAAAAAACCGAAGCACCCAGGATGCTTCGGCTTATCCGGCGATATGCTGCGCGATAAACACGGTGACCGGTAAAAGAAGCAGGCTGATGACCGTTGTGGCAATCAGTGCCACGATACCAAGCTGCTTGGAGCCGCCGTGAATGTAGCGCTCAAATAATACAGTTGCCAGTGTAAAGGTGGGCATCGACGCCTGCACGATAATAATTTTACCGAGAAGCGCCGGAATCGGCAGCAGCCATACCAGAAGACAGGCCGCAGCCGGCACGGCGAATACCTTCACGAGTACGGCTGTACCCATAAACCGCTTGTACCCGGTCTTCACCATTTTCCAGTTCGCAGACGTAATCGTCGGAATCAAAAGCCCGATCAGAATCATCGCAAGCGGCGCGGCCAGCCCCGAAATGGTGTTTACCGTTTCGAGAAAAATCATCGGAAGCATAATACCGGCGGAGGCAAGCAGCACCGAACTGACAAGCGTCAAAAATGGCGTATTTAAAATGGCTGTCAGCTGCCGGAACGAAAAGCGTCCCGGCTTCAGCAGCAGAATACCAATAGTGAACACACTCGTCATGGTCCCGGCATCATACACCGCCGCGTACGACCCGGCTTCTGTTCCAAACAAAATTGTAATGAGCGGAATGCCGATAAACCCGGTATTGCCGCACCCTGACACGATCGCAAGCTGGCGGGCTTCCATGTCAGTATAATGAAACGAGCGCCCAATCGAATAGCCAAGAGCCATCCCGGTCCACGTAAGCCCGAGCGCGCAAGCATAAACCATAGCAAATGACGCCCAGGTGGAGCTGTTGAATTCGAGCTGAAAAATGCTGTATACGACTACAGCCGGAAGTGCGAAATTAATAGCCACAAAGGAGATAAAACGGCGCGTTTCCACCGATACATCGATCATTTTAGAGGTAACAAGACCGATCACCACCATCACGGCCATCATAAACACCGGCGTAATTATATCAATAATAGACATCCGTCTCGCCTCGGTTCTTTCATTATTTTCCTGAAGCTGCACGTGTTCTATCTTAATACAAATCAGTAGGATTGAAAACGAATGAAAGCTTGCTGTATCAATAAATTATATGCAAACGCTTCCCCTATACCAAAAAAAGCTGCCCTCCAGGCTGGAAGGCAGCGGTCCGTTACGGGGAGGTCTTAGGTTCAGGGTGCTTCTTGCGGTTGAGCAGCCGACGCAGATCGTCCTTTTGCTGTCTGGAAACGAGAATGTACAGAAAATCTCCTTCCTGGATCTCAGTATTACCGCCCGGGGTGACGAGTTCATTATTTCGCACCATCGCGCTTACGGTCGCATCATTTGGAAAATTGATTTCATACAGCTGTTTCCCTACAATCGCCGATTCCTCACTCGCTTCAAACTGCACCATTTCCGCATTCGCCGAGCCCATGCTGACGAGCTCGATGGAATGGTACGGTATTTCTTTTTTCGGCCCGACCAGATGGAGAAGCTTCGCCACATAGGAGATGCTTGAGCCCTGGATAAGCGCGGACGTCAACACGATAAAAAATACGAGGTTAAAAATCAGCTGGGCATTATCGAGACCGGCGACCACGGGAAACGTTGCAAGTACGATCGGCACCGCTCCGCGCAGGCCCGCCCAGGAGAGAAACGTTCGCTCCTTCATCGTATAGCCGAGAAATGCCGTAGATATAAAAACGGCAAGCGGCCGTGCGATAAACATTAGAACAAAGGAGAGCGCAATGCCGGCAAGCATCACGTCTGCCGTAAATACCTGACCCGGAAAAGCAAGCAGACCAAGAATAATAAACATCAGAATCTGGCTCATCCAGGCGAACCCTTCATTAAATTGAAAGATCGAGTAACGGAACGTCAGCTCAGAGTTGCCGATGACAAGCGCAGCTATGTATACTGCCAGAAACCCGCTCGCTCCAACAGCCGCTGTCACGCTGTAGGCCAGAAGCGCAAAGGCCACCGAAAAGATCGGATACAGACCACTGGATTCAAGACCGATATGATTGATCGAAAACGAAGCGAAGCGGCCAAACAGCAGTCCTAAAACAATGCCTGCCCCGATCTGCCAGAAAAATGACGGAATGAGCATCCAGATGTTGGCATCCATGTTTGTGAGCAGTTCAATAAAAGATATCGTTAAAAAAACAGCCATCGGGTCGTTCGTTCCCGACTCGGCTTCAAGCGTAGCTCCGAGCTTGGCTTTAATATTTCGTTCCTTCAGGGCAGCGAAAACGGCCGCCGCATCGGTCGAGCCGACAATCGAGCCGAGAAGAAGCGCTTCATACCAGGTAAAGTCGAGCAGCAGATATGCCATGCCTCCTACGCATAAGGAGGTAATCACCACGCCCGCGGTAGCAAGCGAAATCGAAGGCACCGCCACCCGGCGCACAGTCGCCCATTTTGTCTGCAGGCCACCCTCAAACAGAATAATCACAAGGGCAAATATACCGACCAGCTGGGCTACTTCAGCATTATCAAAATAAATAATTTCCAGGCCGTCGCTTCCGATCAGCATGCCGATCAGAATAAACAGCACGAGGGCAGGCAGACCGAGCCGGTTCGAAAATTTAGCAACAATAACTCCGGCCACCAGCAGTAAACCGACAAGCAGAACGGCCCCATCGTTTGCTTCCAAAAAGTCCAATATGTTTCGTTCCTTTCATGACACATACCCTGCATGCGTTATGTTTTATAGTTTTACGGTGAATTAATAGGAGAGCATTCAAGCCGACTGTGGAGAAGAAGGCCGCTGAATAAAACGAGGAAAATGGTACATAATAATATACTCTTTTTATCTTAACATTGATTTTTTATTCTCCATAGCGATCAGCCCTTTTGCGTTTTCATGCGTAACGAAACCTTTTACAGGGAAAAGACGTATAGTGGTAAACGCACATCAAAAGGAGGCAACCATTCATGGAAGTATCCCGAATACTCAAATGGGTCACTGGCGGGATCGAACTGTTTCTCGGTATCCCAATTATAGGCGGGCTCATTATTATCAGTACAGGCTATGTGCCGCTGAATATTATGCTTGTTGTCCATATTATCGCTCTTATCGCGTCCATTTATGACAAACAAAAGAAAACAGGCAACATACTCGGCATTATTACGTCCGTCGTCGCCTATATCCCGGTTGTCGGTATGTTTATGCACATTCTCACCGGCATCTGGCTGCTTGTTGAAGCCTTTGGACCTCAGCGCGAGAAAGAAATTTAAAGCGGGGCACGCCTTAAACGGGCGTGTCCTGTTTATTTCTGCCTGAAAACAGGAATATGATTGTTAATACTTTTCAGGAAAGGAAGCAGTTACTTATGACCAAATGGAAAACGTCTACGCAGGCAGCCATGCTGCGCTCTTTTCAAAAACGCGTCAGTCAGCAGTCCCAGTCGTATATTACCCCGCCGCCGGCTGATTCGGTCAGCACCTCCTCGTATCTGGTCGAAACGACACCTGGAGCCACACCGGTACATATTTATTATCCGATTGCGGACGTTTCCAAAAAACTTCCGGTATATATCAACCTGCACGGAGGCGGCTTTGTGATGGGCAGTGCCAGCGAAGACGCGGGCTGGTGCAAATATATTGCCGCTGAAGTGCCGTGTGTGGTGGTAAACATTGACTACCATTTGGCGCCGAAGACCCGCTTCCCGGCCCCGGTGCTTGAAGTATTTGAAATTGTCGAATGGCTGACAGCCCATGCCGGGCGCCTGTCGCTGCAGATGGATAACTACGTGCTCGGCGGCCACAGCGCCGGAGGCAACCTTGCCGCCACAGCGAGCATGATGCTGCGTGATACCGGCCACAGGCTCCCGAAGCTGCAGATTCTTGATTATCCGGTTCTGGACCTGCAGACGGATCCTTATGAGAAGCCGGCTTATTCGACCGCCATTCCGCCGTACATTGCGCAGATTTTCAACGACAGCTACCTGCAGACACCGCAGGATGCCCGTCACCCCTACGTCTCGCCATTATATGCTGAACAACTCGAAGGCCTGCCTCCGGCGCTTGTTATCACTGCTGAATATGATTCGCTCGCCCGGGAGGCGACGCAATATGTAAGTCGCCTGGAAAAAGCAGGCGTCGCTGTGCAGCATTATCCTTTTTCTACGACCAGCCACGGATTTACCCATATGGGAAATGAAGAAACCGCACTTGAGGCGTGGGCGACAATCATTCACGCACTCAAACGTGCCTTCAAATAAAATAAACCGCCCTTCACGGGGCGGCTTTTTTAGTTACATATCGTGTCTTCGCAGATTTCGCGGTTTTCCATGTCGATCTGGATGGTCGTATGGTGGATGCCGTGCTCCCTGTGCAGCAGCTCGTTGGCATTTTTCAGCGTTTCCTGCTGGCTCGTGCCCTCTTCAACGACCAGATGGCAGCTGAGCGCCGGGAAGTCTGACGTAATCGACCAGACATGCAGATCGTGCAGATCCTTGACGTGCTCGACAGTGAGCAGATGTTCCTTTATCTGCTTCGTGTCGATTCCCTCCGGCGTGCCTTCCATGAGCACGTGCACCGAATCCCGCAGCACCCGGAGACCGCTGATGAAAACAAGCACCGCAACGACCATGCTTGCGATCGGGTCCGCAAGGCTCCAGCCAAACAGCATGATTAAAATCGCAGCTGTAATGGCACCGACCGAGCCGAGCAGGTCTCCCATAACGTGGAGAAACGCACTCCGGACATTTAAATTTTCGTGATTATCCCCGCTGTGAAGAATGCGGGCCACAACAATATTAACGATCAGGCCGACAGTGGCCACGATCAGCATCCCTGTGCTCACCACGGACGGCGGATCCATTAAACGATGAATGCCTTCATACGTAATATATACAGCAATCACCATCAGCGCGAGACCGTTGATAAACGCAGCCAGCACTTCAAACCGCCGGTAGCCGTAAGTTTTCGAAGAGGTCGCGCTCCGGCTGCCGTACCATATTGCTGCAAAGCTGAGGCCGAGCGCTGCTGAATCACTCAGCATATGCCCTGCGTCAGAAAGCAGTGCCAGACTATTCGTCCACAGGCCTCCAATCACCTCAACGACCATGAAAACAGTAATTAAAATAAATGACCATTTCAGGGCCGTCTGGTTTGTCGTTCCGTGATCATGGCTGTGCCCTTCATGTGCCATAATGTCTCCTCCCTGTTTCTTTACCTTTTATATTCAAATCATCTTTTGATTATATTATACCACTTCCACTCTTTTATTCAAACATTCTTTTGAATAATAAAATGTATAAATTTTTCTTTAAAAGGGAATACAGTACCGTACGTAGAAGTTAACGTTTACAAAACCCACACAAGGAGAAGATGTTTATGCACAAACTCGTCAAACAGGCAGGCCTTGGCGCCTGCGGACTAATCGCTGCAGCAGCTGCCTATGCATTCTTTTCACCGCGGCCGGCTGCGTGGTATGTAAAGCAGGCCTTCAAGGGCGGCCTCGAAACCGAAGCGCCCGACTTTGCCGAAGCAGCCGAAAAAACGGTACAGTATAAGGATATTGACTACGAATCCCAATACCGTAACGGACGGCTTGATATTATTTTGACGACGAAAAAAGAAGAAAAAACGCCGGTTATTTTTTGGATGCACGGCGGCGCCTACGTCGCAGGCGACAAGCAGGATGCTTCCAAATACGTGACCTATCTGGCTGCCTCCGGCTATAATGTGATCAACATTAATTACGCACTCGCACCGGCCGCCGCTTACCCGGCGCCATTAATCCAGCTCGATGAAGCGTACCGCTATATTAAACGGCACGCCGATGAGTATGGGATCGATCTGACCAATATTTTTTTCGCCGGCGATTCTGCCGGGGCACAGATCGTCTCCCAGTATGCGGCCATCCAGCTGAACGAGGGGTACTCCCCTTGGGTGCCGGTAAGGCGGCATATTGATCCGCTTTATATTAAAGGGGTACTGCTGTTCTGCGGCCCGTACGACCTTCGCCAGATCGCCGGCGCACCGCTCGGCTGGTTCAACCGCTTCCTGTTCAAGCGCATCGGCTGGGCATACATCGGCACTTACAACTGGGAGGAAGCTCCCGCGCTTACGGAAATATCGATGCTCCAGCGTCCACCGGAAAAATTCGCGCCTACGTTTATTACAGACGGCAATAAAAACTCCTTCGACACCCAGGGGCGCCGGCTTGCTGCCCTGTTAAGCCGCCGCGTGCCTGTTCGGGATATCTTTTACGATAAGGATGAAACGCCGGTCGAACACGAATATCAATTTATCATGGATAAGCCTGCCGCCCGGCAGACGTTCCGTTCCCTGACTGCTTTTATTGATACGTACAGCCGTACGTAAACGACGAAAAGGGCCTGCTGCGCATACATGCGCTTCAGGCCCTTTTTCTGCGCCGGCTGTTACACGTCCAGCAGCGTCCCGAGACGATTCATAATTTCCCCGCCTTGTTCGCCGACAATCACGTCGTCCTCGAGACGAATGCCGCCCCATCCTTCAATATACATACCCGGCTCAATGGTGAGTACCATCCCGGCTTTAAGAAGCTCGTCGTTTTCGCTATGAATCGATGGCGCCTCGTGCACGTCCATACCGAGACCGTGACCGACGCGGGTGATGAAATAATCGCCATACCCGGCTTCTGTAAGTACGTCCCGCGCGGCTTTATCCACGTCCCCGATTCGTCCGCCGTCCCGGCACGCCTCTATCGCTGCTGTTTTCGCCTCCGACACAATCTCAAGACGCTCCCGGGTAATTTCATCGGCTCCGCCAAACACCCAGGTGCGAGTCATGTCGGAGCAGAAGCGTCCGTAGCGGGCACCGAGATCCACCAGAATCAGGTCTCCCTTTTGCAGCCGGACTTCTGACGGAACGCCGTGCGGAGAGGCGCTTTTTTCTCCGAACAGGACGATCGTATCAAAAGCCGCACCGTCCGCTCCCTGCTTTTTCATTACCTCTTCAAGCTGATGAACGACCTCCCGTTCAGTCACTCCTTCCCAAAGCCCTTCCGCAACGGTTTCAAGCGCCCGTTCAGTAATATCCACTGCGTGCTGAATCTGCTTCAGCTCCTCCGATGATTTCACCTGGCGGCTCTGCATAATCACCTGCTCAAAATCTGTATAGCGGACTCCCGGATAAATCTGCTGCAGCTTTTCGAACCGGGCCACAGATAAATGATTTTTCTCCACTGCGATCCGGACAGGATTCGGCATTTGTTTATGAAGTGCTTTTTTCACGCTTTCCCACGGGTCCTCGCTGTCTGTGTAGGTAACAATGCTTCCATCCCATCCGCTTTTTTCCACCAGCGCCTTTTCCATTCCCGGGCAGACAATCAGAGGCTCTCCCTGCTGAAAAAGGAGAAGCATTAAAAGCCGTTCATGCGGGTCTGTGTAAAAGCCGCTTGCATAGTAAATATCAGCCGGATTCGTGATAACGGCTGCGTCCTCCTCGCGTTCTATTAACGATCTCGTCCATGCTTCAATTACCGCATTCATTTTTTGGCCTCCTTTTTCTTTAGTATCGCACAATTTTTTAGATACTTTCCAGCCGTTCCTTGTTTTGTCCAAGGTTTGCCTGGAGGCAAAGACGGGAAATAATGACAACGATAAGTGAAACAATGCCCTTTTTGAATGCGTAGACATACATAGATAAACAGCGTGGTGGTTTCGCGCATACCGCGCAAACCATGAAGGGGGGACAGCATCTATGCAGAACCAGGAATGGATCTTTAACGATATACTTTTCTTTTCCTCCCACAATTCAGTTCCAGTCTACAACCACGGAGGGGAAACGGTCGGCCTTCTTGAACGGGCCGACGCCACATCCATCGACGTTAACACCGATCATATGCGTACCGGGGACGCTTACCGGTTTAAAGATACGCACGGCCGAACGCGGATGGCCATGGGTGTAAAAAAAGGCAAGATGCACCGGCGCCTCCGCTATCATTATATGTTTCAGCCATGCAGCGAAAAAGAAGAAATTGAGCTGCGTGATCAAATATTTTTCCCTTACTTTCGTTTTCATGTAAAGGGACGCGTGAATGATGAACAGCTCGAAATCTACCAGACCCGCCACGAACAACTAATTGTACGGTGCGAAAAAGTAACTGTCGCTACGATCACCTTTAAAAATTCCGGATGGAAGGTCTCGGCCTCCGTTAATAAAATCCAGGATTCCTGCGTAACAACTCCGGAATTTCTCACCCTCGCCTACTGCATGTTCCGCTTGAACGACTTTGAATCCTCCGATATTAAAACGCTGTAAGCAAAGCCCACAACAGAGAATTTTCTTCATTAATATAAGATTGACGCACGTCCCTATACGAAGGCTGTTTAACAGGAGCACTGAACGGTGCTCTTTTTTATAGCTTCAGACATATTAAAAAACCCGCCTTCCATTGTTGGGAAGACGGGTTCTGTTCGTTTATTGATTAGTCTACTACTGTTACTTCTACGTCCTGACGCCCGAATTCATAAGCGTCCGATTTTGTTGGTACGTGAATGTCGATGCGGTCGTTATTGATGGCACCGCCGGTATCGGCTGCTTCATACGTGCCCATGCCTTCAACCTTCACGGTGGAGCCAAGCGGGATCACGTCCGGGTCTACGGCAATAACATTAGCGTCGCGGTCGTTGTTCAGGTTTTTGCCTGTAGCGGTAATACCACTGCAGCCGGCACATTCAGCCGTGTAAGCGGTAGCTTCCATCGTCATGGTGTCGCCGCCTGTGCTGGCGTCACTGCTTGTCGATTCTTCCGAAGAGCTGCTGCTTTCGCTTTCTGAGGAGCTGCCTTCAGAAGATTCGGATGTGGAAGCTCCTTCCACTGCTTCGCCGCCGTCCACGTCATCAAGTGCCGCGCGGGTGTTCGGCCCGATAATGCCATCCACGGTCAAGCCCTGATCACGCTGGAAGCTGCGTACGGCGCTGTCCGTGATCGGGCCGTAGATGCCGTCGACGGCGTAGTCGTAATAGCCTTCATCCTCGAGGACGGACTGTGCTTCGGATACATCGTCCCCGCGGTCCCCTTTATTTAATAGGTCTGCTGCGTCCGACACGGCCGGTGCTGCTGCAAGAAGTCCCGTTCCGAGTGCGAAACCACCGGCCCACTTCATCGATTGACGTACAGAAAACATATATGAATACCCCCAACTGTTTGAATTTCTCTCACAGCAAGAACTATAACGGACCACCATGGGGGTCTTCAAGCTTATTAGTTAATTGTAATTACATTGTAATTTCTATGTAATTATTACTAATGCATGATAAATTCCCGTAACAAAGCCTCTGTTTTTTCGGATATTCATGAATTTCCCGGGCAGAACGGCTTAGAGACATTCTTCTCTTTGCTATTCGTTCCGGGTGGTGCCGTTACCATATTACAAAAGCTTTTTAAGTCTGTTACAGGAATTCTGCTTTTTTTCACGAAAGTAGTAAATAAACGGCACGGGGATTCTCAAACTAAACCGAAGGGGTGCTTCGGCATGTTTACTGGCAGCCTGATTGTCCATATCACTGCAGGGTTTCTGGCTCTCGGCGTGTTTTGGATACCGTTGGTTACGAAAAAAGGAGGGCGCACGCACAGGCGCGCAGGATGGATATTCGTTTTTGCTATGATGACTGTCGCTTTTACCGCCTTTCATCTTTCCTTTTACCCTTTGTTTGTCTCTAGCGGCCGCACACCCGGCGAAGATGCCTTTTCCTACTTTCTCTTATTTATCGCTGTATTGAGCATTGCCACTGCCTGGCACGGCATGAGAGTGCTTCGTTTCAAAAAACGAAAAGCGATTCATCGTCACCCTGTCGATATCGGCATTTCCTTCCTTCTTCTCGGTTCCGGACTGGCAGCCTGCCTATACGGCTTCGTGCAGGGCATTGCTCTCATTACCTACTTTCCCCTCATCGGTATCGCTCTTGGCAGTCTGCAGCTGTACTACTGGCTTCGTCCCCCGGCCGAACGAATGCACTGGCTTTACGAACATTTAGGCAGTATGATCGGCTGCTCCATTGCCACGATTACGGCTTTCACGGTGTTCGGGGCACCGCAGCTGTTAAACATCGAGGAAGTATCGTTATTCATCTGGCTGCTCCCGACATTTTTACTGGTGCCGTTAATTATCGGCTTCACCAGGTACTACCAGCGGAAATACAGCCCTCCCGTCAGCAAATGACTGCTTGTACCTCTGCCGGCAGAAACGCCGGGGTGCTATTCCCAAATAAAAAAGCTGATCCTGTAAAGAATCAGCTACTGCTCTGTTTGTTGTCTGATCAGCATGCGCCTGATGCGAAGCGTGCGGTTTGTCGGCACGTAAAATACCTTAGCCGAGCCCTCTTCCTTCAAAAGAGGAAAGGTCGGAAGCTTATCATCAATCTTAATAATGGTAGCAGTGCGTCTGTCTGTGAGCTCCACCGTAGCTCCCAGCGGAAAAATTTCCAGGGTTTCACACAGCCTGGCCACATATTTCACGTCCACGCTCTCCTCCTGCAGAATAATCCGAATGGCTTTATGGGGACAAACTGCATTTCTGTACGGCCGGTCGAGCGACAGCGCGGAATATATATCCAATACGCCAATCAGGCGTGCCTGCTGCGATATCTCATTTCCCGCAATACCATAGGGATATCCCCTGCCGTTTAAACGCTCATGATGATCACGAGCCATCACCGCAATATTTTCCGAAAATTTAAACTCTTTAAGCAATTCGTATCCGGCCGACGGATGGGTCTGAACCATCGCCATTTCAGAGCCGTTCAGGGCACCTTTCTTCCATAGTATCTCCTGTGGCATCTTCAGCTTCCCCGCATCATGAAGAAGACAGCCGACTGCAAATTCACGCACATTTGGAAAACCAGATTCGCGGGCCAGCAGGGCCCCTAAAATAAATACATCAAACGAATGCTGGTACGTGTATGGATCCCAGTCCTGCAGCTTATCCATCAGCGCCTTCACCTTCGGTTCCTTTATAATGGTACAAAATAAATTTTCCAGCCATTCATAGTGCTCCAGGTCATTCAGTGCAAAACCGAACCGGTATTCGTTGCCGAGGCCGATCACGTTTTCCAAAAACAGGCGTTTTAACTCCTGTTCACTCATCTGCGCTCCTGTTTCCACTGGTTCGTTACCGTGTTGAATTTCCACTGCTTCAATGCCCCACCTGTGCAGCCTGTCGATCCATTCCTTCGTTAATACCTTTCCTTTTTTTAACGCCAGGGTGCTTCCTTTGTATACATCCTCTCCCAACACGTCTTCAGGTCGTAAGTCTTTGATCAGCCTCTCCGTCATGATCTCCACCGCCCGTCCTCGTATTTATTTGTCATTTAGTATTCAGCTGCATATTAGGTATATATTCACACTACTTTAGTTTGTTATTAAAATCAATATATAATATGCAAATTATTCCATAAAAAAACTGGAAGCTCCCGGCTTCCAGTACATACTACTTTTCTTCTTTACTGTCCACGATCAATATATCGCAGCTGGCCGAACGGACGACGGCTTCCGAGAAGCTGCCCATCAGCGTGCGGTCCATTTTATTCTTGCTCGTCTGCGGAAGCAGCACCAAATCAATCTGATAGTCCGGCACTACCTTCTGCAGCAGCGTCTGCGTCGGAGCCCCGTGCTCCACAATCAGCTTCGCATCGAGCTTCCCGTGCCCGTGAGACTCTGCTTTCTGCTTCACGGTGTGAAGCGTTTCCTCTGCTTCTTTTTCCGCCTTTTTTAAAACATCTGATCCGTATTGGGCAAACGGGCCATAGCCTTTTTCCTCAACCATAGATGCCAGATAAAGCTTTGCTCCGTGAAGTTCGGCCAGTTGGCAGCCTTTTTGTACGACATGCTCCGGCACGCCTGCCGTCGGATGCACGCCGATTAAGATGTTTTTGTATAGTTCCATATTTATACGCCTCCTTATTAAGTATATGGAATGCGTAATATGACTATTCCCATCTACCTGAAAATGTATGCATCAATTCGGAAAAACGGGAGGCCCTCCAGCCGTTATACGCAGCTGCGAATCTCCATTAACCTCCACCCAGATACTGTCACGCCAGCTTTCAATACGGGGAAAACTGCTCAAATATATTTCCATACGCAGGCGGTTCCCCGCCGAAAGCCGGTATGCGGTTCTGCCGATATCAATGACCCGCTTTCCTGCCGCTTCCGGCTGCGCCTCCACGGTATCCACGACGTTCCATGCACTTCCGTCCGGCTGAACTTCGCTTATCCGCAGGCCAATCGGAATGTCCGGTCGGCTCGCATTCATCGAAAGACGCGCCTGCACGGTGCCAAGTATTTCCCAGTCTTCCTGCAGTGGTTCGCTCGTATAAACCAACACGTCGCTCCGCGCCTGTATCACCTGCTGATCAAAGCTTCCTGCCGGAAATCCGCTCATTAAAATATTCCCGCCGCTCGTCGGTACCGGGTGATCCGGATCATGCTCCACCCGGATATTGGATGCCTGCCCCGGAGATTTTCCGGAAAGCAGGCCGGCAGCGTTCAGGTAAAATGTCTTCTCCGGCTGCCCCTCCGGTATTTCCGTTCCGTTTCTCCATTCGCCGGCGTGCATGACGTAATAATGCACCGGGTCTCCGGATGGTGTTTTTTCATCCTTCAGCCAGCGGTCAAACCACTGCAGAAACAACGCGGTACGATCCACCTGCGCATCAGGAAAAAACACGTTTCCCGCCTGGCCGCTCTGATCTTCATGCGTCCATGGCCCGATCCAGAGCTCCGAGGGACCAGCCGTTCTCTCATATAAATCAATGGTTTCCTCAAGAAAGCAGTCATACCACCCGGCAAGAAACAACGCCGGCGCTTTAATGCTGTCCGGGGCTGCCTGCATGCGCTGCCTGGTGTCTTCAGAAGCCTTTCCGAGCAGAAAGTCGTTATAGTACACCGGCAGGCCGGCCACTGTAACCGGGGGCCACATGAGCGGTTCCCCTTTCCCGAGCCAGGCCGGCAGTTCTTCAAGATATCCGCTGATACGAGCCGGTCCTTCAGGACCCTCCAGCCGCTCCAGGTGATCCGGAAGCATCGATTCAGCGACCCATGTCTGCCATTTGCCGATTTCAAACACGCCCCGGTCTCCACGCATCGCGCTCCAGCCGTCCGCAAATGCCATCACCGGTGCTATTGCCTCAAGCGACGGCGGCTGAACGGCCGCCGCTGCCACCTGGGTAAAGCCGTGATACGACATGCCGATCATGCCGACACGCCCGTTCACCTCCGGGAGGCGCGCTGCCCATTCCACCGAATCATATCCATCTTCGGCTTCATATATAAACGGATAGAATTCTCCCTCCGAGGCAAACCGGCCGCGTACGTCCTGAATAACGACCACGTATCCGGATGCTGTCAGTCGTTCCACATCCACAAATGTGTCCCGGTAATGACGGGTCGTTTTGTCATACGGAAGCCGGAGCAGAAGCGCCGGCCAGCTTCCGGTCCCGTCTGGGCGGTACACGTCTGCGCGCAGCACGGTGCCGTCGCGCATCCGGCCCTCCACCTGCTTTTCGATACGCATGCTACGAGCGCACTTCCTCATGGCCGATCGAAAACGTTCCGCCCGATACGTCCTTGACGTTATGGACGACGATGAACGCATTCGGATCCACTTCTTTAATAACCCGTTTCAAACGAAGCAGACGGTGCGAATGGATAACAATATACAGCACCCGGCGCTGCTCCTTCATATATTCTCCCCGGCCGTCAAAAACGGTCGCACTCGAGGCAAGCTCCTTCGTAATACGCTCCGAAATCTGTTCGGAATACGGCGATACCACATTGAGCGCTTTTTTCGAATCAAAGCCGCCGAGCACAAAGTCAGTGACGACCTTTCCAATATAAAGCGTAATCAGAGTATACATCGTAGATACCGGCCCGATAATGAAAATCCCTGCAATTACGACGAGCGCGTCCAGGACGAGCGTCATGCCGGTCAGGTCCCAGCCAAGCTGCTGGTTAAAGGCACGGGCGATAATGGACGTGCCGCCAACAGAGCTTCCGGCCTGATAAATAAAACCAAAGCCGACACCGGTAATCGCCCCGGCGAAAATCGCAGCAAGCAGCGGATCCTCCATTGGCTGGGCATACATGCCTTCAAAAATCCAGATGAACACTGAAAACAGTGCCACGTTAAAAATCGTTTTATACACCATGTGGCGCGGCAGATAACGAACTCCGACCCCAAGCAGAAGAATAAAAATAATCGGTGTTGAAATACTCGGCGAAATGTCGAGTCCGTAATAAATTAACAGGGACATCCCGACGATGCCGCCCTCGGCAATGGAGTTTGGCATCGCAAGCTGCGTCACCGCGAGCGCAAACAGCAGCGTGCCGATAATAATGTACATTATATTTTTCATACGTTCTTCCCCCCATACATATTTTCAGACAAAACTATATTATAACGTAAAAAAGAGCAGGAACGCAGCCTGCGTTCCTGCCCGCGCTTATTTGCCGCGTTTTTGGTCGAGATTTAAGGTCTTGACAATGCCCACGCACATTAAAATAACAATAACTGAAAGCGGCAGCGCACTGACCACGATGGCAGTCTGGAAGGCGCTCAAGCCGCCAACCACTAATAGAATTGCGGTGACGGAGACGAAGAATACGCCCCACATAATTTTTATCGATACCGGCGGGTTCAGGCTGCCCCCGGTTGTCTGCATCCCGAGCACAAACGTCGCAGAGTCGGCCGTGGTTACGAAAAAGATCGTCACCACGATGATGGCAAACACGGACATAATGCCTCCGAGCGGATACGTCTCAAGCACGTAGAACAGCGCTGTTTCGAGCGACTGCGATGATACCTCACGTCCTTCAAACAGCTCGAGGAAAATCGCGCTTCCGCCAAGCGTGCTGAACCAGAAGAACGAAACAATCGACGGCACGAGCAGCACCCCGGCCATAAATTCACGAATTGTCCGTCCCCTTGAGATCCGGGCAACGAACATACCGACAAACGGTGTCCACGAAATCCACCAGGCCCAGTAGAAGACGGTCCAGTTTTGGGTCCATGCTGCTTCCTGCTCATCAATTGGATCCATGCGCAGCCCCCATCCGAGGAAGTTCTGGACGTAATCCGACAGACCGGAAGCAAACATGTTAATTAAAAAGAGCGTCGGTCCGGCGATCAGCATAAACAGCAGCAGGATGCCGGTCAGGCTCAGGTTGATGTTACTTAAATATTTAATGCCGCGCTGGATCCCCGTGCTTGCTGACGTCACGAAGATAATCGTCACAATCGTCATGATGATGAACTGCACGCCGAGATTGTACGGCACGCCGAAAATAAACTGAAGGCCGGCGTTAATCTGCTGGGAGCCTAGTCCAAGCGAGGCAGCAACTCCGAACAGTGTAGCAAAAACAGCAATGATATCGACAACGTTCGCGACCGGTCCGTACGCATATTTTCCGAGCACCGGCCGGAGCGTCGTGCTCATCAGCCCCGGAGCCTGATAGCGGAACTGCTGCAGAGCGAGCGCCAGCGCCACCAGCGCATAGATCGCCCAGGCATGCAGTCCCCAGTGAAGCCACGTCGAGGAAACGCCCCGGATGGCATCACTTTCCGCGCCGCCCTCGCCGTTTGGCGGGCTCGAGAAGTGCCCGATCGGCTCGGACACACCGTAAAACAGCAGCCCGATTCCGATACCGGCAGAAAACAGCATCGTAAACCAGGTGAGCCGGTTAAACTCCGGCTTTTCGTCCGGCTTTCCGAGCCGCACCTTTCCGTATTTACTGAAGCCCAGATAAACGGCGAAAATTAACAGAAGCGTCACTAAAATCTGAAAATACCAGCCAAAATGCACAAATACAAACGCCTGGGCAGCAGTCATTGCTGCTTCAAGCTGCGCTGTAAAAAATACGCCGAATGCTAAGAATAGTAGGATAAGAACGATCGACACTTTTAACACAGTCGTCATTTTTCTCATTATGTATGTACCTCCTCCATAGTCTTTCCGCTGCAGTCGTTCACAACGTCCTTTATTATAGAGAAAGCCCTCTGAAAAGAAAAAACGCGTAAGCCGTCAAAAACCCGTGTAAAATCTATGCAATTTTTATTGCACAGAGTTTATGATTCATTATCTTATATTTCCTTCCTTTCTCGCCCTCAGTGACCCCAACCTGCATTTTTGTCTTTTTTTTGAAACGTGATACAGTTAGACGCGTGGAAAACAGAGAAAGCTTTATAAAGGGGGAGCGCCATGAGTGCCTCAGGGGATAAAAACCAGCTGCTTGAACAATTGAATGAAACCGAACGGCAGATTGCCGACCGCATTTCCGACAATATGAATACGTTCGGCGTATCATCGACGATCGGCCGGCTGCTCGGCATTATTTACATGAACCGCGAGCCGATGACGCTCGATGACCTGGCCGAAGCAACCGGAATGAGCAAGACCCGGATGAGCCAGGTGATGCGCCAGATGATTTCGTTAAACATTGCCGAAAAAGAGCACGTAAAAGGCAGCCGCAAGGAGCATTATAATGTGGAAAACGATTATGTGCAGACGTTTGTGTCCCTGTTTACGACAAACTGGCGGGAAGTGATCAGCAAAAACCGGCAGTTTGCCAACAAGCTGCAGCGCGAAATCGATGAGGTCGCTGCTGCAAGCGATGGTTCAGCGGAGGTAGACCAAAAAATTGCCGAGCTCCGCAAAGAGCTCGACGAATGGGTCGCGTATTATAACTGGATCAGCCGTCTCGTTGAATTTTTCGAAAGCGGAGATATTTTCGACGCTGTTCCAATAGAGAGAAACGATAAAGGAGAAGATAAATAATGGGTCAAAAAACAATCATTACAAGCGCCGTCACCGGCGCCGGAGAAACGACAAACAAAAGCAAGCATGTGCCGGTCACGCCGGAAGCTATCGCCCGTGACGCCATCGAAGCAGCCAAAGCAGGAGCCGCGGTCGCACACATTCACGTCCGCGATCCGAAAACAGGGGCCTACAGCTTTGACCCCGCCCTCTTCCAGGAGGTCGTGGAACGCGTCCGCGAAAGCGAAACCGACGTGGTGTTAAACCTCACAGCCGGGGGCGGCGGCGATTTTGTGCCCGATCAGAAGCACCCGGCCACCGGCGGTGACGGCACGTTTGTGCAGACCCCGGAGGAGCGCCATCTCCCCGTGGGGAAATTCCTCCCCGAGATTTGCACCCTTGACTGCGGCAGCCTGAACTTCGGCGACCAGGTGTATCTCGGTCCGGCCGGCTGGCTCCGTGAGCAGGCATCGCTGATCCAGCAAAGCGGCGTGAAGGCGGAAATGGAGTGCTTTGATACCGGTCACGTCCGCTTTGCCAACCAGCTCGTTCGCGAAGGCCTCGTAGACGGCGACCCGCTCTATCAGTTCTGCCTCGGCATTCCGTGGGGCGCGGAAGCAGACGCGGAAACGATGCTTCACATGAAGCATCACCTGCCGGAAGGCGCCAACTGGTCGGCGTTTGGCATCGGCCGCATGCAGATCCCGATGGTCGCCCAGGCAGCCCTTCTTGGCGGGAATGTCCGCGTCGGCCTCGAGGACAATCTTTATCTCGAAAAAGGCGTGCTCGGCACGAATGCCCAGCTCGTCGACAAAGCTGTGCAGCTGCTGCAGACGCTGAACGTAGAACCAATGACCCCGCAGGAAGCGCGCGATACGCTCGGCCTGACGAAACAATCTTAAATTTTTAGGAGGACCTCATGAATCCCACAACAACTACTATTGCCGTCGTCGGAACCGGCGTGATCGGCAACGGCTGGATCGCCCGTTTCCTCGCGCACGGCTTTCACGTTATTGCCTGCGACCCGGCGGACGGCGCCGAAGAAAAAACCCGCAGCACTGTTACATCGCTTTGGCCGAAGCTGAAGGAAAACGGCATGCACGACGATGCCTCCATCGATAAGCTTACATTTACGACTGACATTTCAGACGCTGTGTCAGACGCTGCCCTTATTCAGGAAAATGTGCCTGAACGCGAAGACATTAAACGAAGCGTGCTCGCCCAGATTGATGCACACGCGCCAGCCGAAAGCATAATCGCTTCAAGCACGTCCGGCTACAAGCCGACGACGCTTCAGACCGACTGTACCCGCCATCCGGAGCGCGTCATCGTCGCCCACCCGTTTCACCCCGTCTACCTGCTTCCGCTTGTGGAGCTTTCCGGCGGCGAGCAGACGACAGGTACCGAAATGACACGCGCCCAGGAAATATATGAGCTTGCCGGCATGAAGCCGCTTGTCATGAAGGGCGAAGTGGACGGCCATATCGCCGACCGGCTGATGGAAGCCCTCTGGCGGGAAGCCCTTCATATTGTGAACGACGGCCATGCCACCACCGAAGAAGTCGACAAAGCGATTGTCTACGGCGCCGGTCTCCGCTGGGCACTCATGGGACCGTTTTTGACCTTCCATCTGGCCGGCGGTGACAAAGGCATGACCCACATGCTCGAACAGTTCGGTCCGGCCCTGAAAGCACCGTGGACCAGTCTCGAAGCCCCGGAGCTCACTCCTGAATTGAGCGAAAAAGTGATCGAGGGCAC
The DNA here is from genome assembly GCF_056034385.1 of Marinococcus sp. LNHM3E3-2.2. Lineage (NCBI taxonomy): Bacteria > Bacillati > Bacillota > Bacilli > Caryophanales > Bacillaceae > Marinococcus > Marinococcus sp. LNHM3E3-2.2. The sequence goes on along the minus strand of NZ_JBQLIC010000004.1, from coordinate 68,865 downwards.
AAAGGAACAGTCCGGGGATAAAAGCGTCGCCGAGCTTGAAGAGCGCCGCGATGAATTTCTTTTAAAGCTCATGAACCTGCTGCACGATGGCAGCTACTGGCCGGCAGAAAAGGTGCACAGCCATGACAAATAACCATACAGTCTGGAACGGCCGCGTAGAAAAGGAATGGGTGGACTATAACGGACACATGAATGACGCCGCTTACGCTTTAGTTTTCAGCCGGGCCCTCGACGCGCTGCTTGAAGACGCAGGCCTGACTGCCCGCTTTATCGAACAGGAGCAGTACACCGTATTTACCCTCGAAACGCACCTGATGTATCTGGCGGAGGCCCATCAGGATCAGCCGCTCGCCGTATCAGCGGCGGTCCTTGATCAGGACGCCAAGCGGCTGCATCTGTGGTTTGAGATGCTTGACGCTAAAAATGAAACAATCGCTACGAGCGAACAAATGGTGATGGGAATGGATCAGTCCGCCGGACGGCCCGCCTCGTTTCCCGAAACGCTTCAGCAGGGGTTTGCCGGCGTTCCGGTCCTCCCTCCGGATAACTGGCCGGCTAAAGCCGGACGCTCCATTGGAATTAAACGAAAATAATGCAGCATCAGCTGGTACTCTCTTAACGAGTGCCGGCTGATTTTTTATGCTGGACAATTTTCAGCTTAACAAAAGGCTGCGGCAGGAATAGGTACGTAGAGAGAAGAAAGGAGTGGCACCGATGCCCGTATGGAGAACCTACCTGTTGACCGCGCTTCTGCGCGCATTTCAAATACGACTACGCCGTTATTCGCCGACCCATATTACCCCGCCTGCGACAGAGGCGGTCCGCACTGATTCCTACATTGTTGAAACGGCTGCCGGGGCAACGCCCGTCCACATTTATTATCCCGAAAAAGCTGAAGGTACGGCTCTTCCGGTGTTTGTGAATCTGCACGGCGGCGGCTTTTTCATGGGAAGCTACGCCGACGATGAAGGCTGGGGCCGCTATGTCGCCGAGCTGACCCCCTGTGTGGTCGTAAATATTGATTACCACCTGGCCCCGCGCAGCCGGTTTCCGTTTTCCCTGTTTGAAATCCGGGACGTGATCGCATGGCTGCATGCCCATGAGGATTGGCTCGGCCTGAATATGGAACGCTTCGCCCTCGGCGGACACAGTGCCGGCGGAAACATTGCAGCATCAACGCTGCTGCTTTTGCGCGACACCGGGGCGCCGATGCCCGCAGTTCAAATTCTGGACTCGCCGATTCTCGACCTTGCGACTGATCCCCGCGAAAAAGCATTCTTCCCCGGAGCGATTCCCATTTTTGTGGCGGATCTGTTCACGGCAAGCTACCTGGAAACGGGCCAGAGCGCTGCGCACCCGTATATTTCCCCGCTCCGTGCGGAATCACTCGAAGGGCTGCCGCCGACGCTTGTGTTCACCCCGGAATACGATTCCCTCGCCCGGGAGGCATTCCGGTACGCAGAGCGCTTGAAGCAGGAAGGCGTGCCGGTGGAGTATCAGATGTTTCCAAAAACCATTCACGCGTTCACCCATGTCGGACGAAAAAGCACCGCAAAAAAAGCGTGGGGACTCGTCGTCTCCACGCTTCAGGCCCGACTTCTGTAGGCGGGCCTTCGTATTACTCGTCCGGATGCGCCGGCTGCTGATCGAGAATTTCCTTCAGCACCCAAGCGTGATTTCGTTTTACGTCCTCTGACGAAAAGACGAGCGTCACGTCCTTGTCCTGCATCCGCACAATTTCTTTCAGGCGCTGCAATTCTTCGCGTTTGAGCTCATCCTGCTCAAGCTCTGCCTTATACGCCTCCTTGAAGCTTTCGAACTTTTTCGGTTCGTCCTCAAGCGCCTTCTGGAGCTCCTTAGACGGGGCAACACCGTCCACCCATTCATGAATATCGGCACGCACCTCTTCGACTTCGTTCGGCCATTCCTTTTCAACAAAAATCCGGTAGCCGTCGTCCGTATCTGCTTTCTTATGGAGCCGTTTGCAGTATATTGGCATAGTAATCATCCTTCATCTGTGTAATTTTAAATCTCTCTTCTCCGCTCTTTCCTTTCCCGGAAAGCGGGCAAACGAAAAAAGCAGAGTCCATTTTAAAACAAAAAAATAAACCACCTTTGAGTTAGAGCGCTCCAGTGGTTTATTTTTCCCTGAGCCGACCCCTTTGAAGGGTCAGTACTGCTGTTGGCGGTCCGTGTTCGCGCACGGGCCGTTTTTTGTTAAATGAATTATACCACAGGCGGGCGAAGCTATTCAAGCTCGTCCGGCTTTAAGGCTTAGAGTTAAGTTTATTCATACAATTCCGGCATCCGGCTGTCAAAAACCGGTACGTTTTTGCGGACATCTGCCACATTGGAGAGATCCAGGGTTTCCCGGAGCGTTTCCTCGCCGTCCACGCTTCCCTTCTGCAGCACGTTGCCCCACGGATCGATAAAGGCCGAGGATCCGGCGAATGTAATACCATCGTACGAGCCCGGACGGTTGCACGTCACGACATACATCTGATTTTCCACCGCCCGCGCCACACTCAGCACGTCCCAGTGACTCCGGCGGCTGTCCGGCCATTCCGCCGGGATAAACAGCAGCTCACACCCCTGAAGAGCGAGGCTCCGGATAATTTCCGGAAAACGAAGGTCATAGCAGATTACGACCCCCATTTTGATTCCGTCAATCTCAAACACCTTCACCGGCTCGCGCCCGCCGCTTAAATGTGCCGGCTCGTTCAGCATCGGCACGAGATGGATTTTGTCATAATCATATACAAGCTCCCCTGTGTTATCTATCACAAAGGCCCGGTTATACACCTTCCCGTTTTCTTTTACCGCGATCGATCCTCCCATGATATGAACATCATAGTGTTTCGCCGCCTCCTGCAAAAAACGGATCGTTTCGCTGTCCGAAGGATCCTCCGCAATATCCTGAAGCTCCGGCAGCGTATACGCGGTCGTCCACATTTCCGGAAGCATGACCATATCCACGCTGCCAGGCTCCTGCTCCCTGAGCCACCGGCTTACCTTTTCCCGGTTCGCTTCCGGGTCTCCCGCCACAATGTCCATCTGATAAACGGCAATATTCATCGTTTTCCTCCTCCTGTATATGTATCCTATTACGATTCAATATACCACCCGGCGCTGACGGAGAAACAGGGCCTATTTTCCGGTACTTATTTCATTTCCCGTCCGGAACCTTTATGCTTAACTGTAGCGGAAATTATACAAATTCTAAAAAAGAAAGCGGGTGAAACCATGCTTCATATGCTGTTTCGCATGATGCCGGCACCGGTAAAACGGCTGCTCAGCATGTCCTCCCGTCAGCGCTGGCACGAAACGCGCGCCAGCCTGTGGGTGCTGCCGGCTATTTATATTATTATCGCTTCTCTTTTATCGATTCTCTCGTTTTGGATCGAATTCAGCCTCCGGCCGGGATGGACGCTTTTGTCAGCATTCACGACAGAGTACTCGCTCACCCAGACGATGTACAGCACCATGCTGTCCGGGGTGCTGACGCTCAACGCGTTCACCTTTAACTCAATGCTGATGGTGCTCACGAACATGTCGAACCAGTTCACGCCGCGGGTGCTGCTCAACTTTATTTCCAACCGCCGCACCCAGCACGCAATCGGGATCTTTAACCTCTGTTTCTTCTATCTGCTAATCGTATTTTTCTTTTTGGATTCGTCCATCAGCCAGTACACGGTTTTTCCAATTGCGGGCGTGCTCATGACGGCCTTTTCGGTGCTGAACTTTATTTTGTTTATTAATCACGCCACCAAATGGATGCAGCCGCCAAGCATTACCACAGACATGAAAAAACAGTCCGAGGAGCGGATTTTAAACACGCTTTACTACGACCTTGAAAAATACCGGGCCGACAACCCGGACCACCTCAGCCTTTCCTATTTGCCGCAGGAGAAACAGGACCAGGCAACAAAGGTGGCGTGCGAGACGTCCGGCTACCTGCAGATTATCGATTTTGGCAAGCTGATCCAGGAAGCCCAAAAGGACGGCCTCGTAATTCAGCTGCACTGCAATATCGGTGATTTCCTGCTGCCCGATTTGACACTCTTTTCCTACTGGACGACCGAGGGCACCACCGTGGACGAAGTGGATGAGCAGAAATACCGGCGCATGCTGTTTCTCGGTGACCGGCAGAACGAAATTCAGGATCTCGGATTCGGGGTCCAGAAGCTGAAGGATATCGCTGTGAAGGCGGTAGCCAACGATGAACCGGGGACACTTAAAGACACGCTATATCAGCTGATTGACCTGCTGCTTTCCATCGCCAAAGTCACCTCGTTCACACCGTATCTGTCCGACGGGGAAAACGCGCTCCGCGTCGTCATGAAGCAGGAGTATTTTGACGATTACCTGTATACGGCCTTTGGACACATCAGTGTTTATGTGAAAAACGACCCCGTTCTTACCAATATGCTGCTTGAAACGCTCGTGCTGTTAGCCCGCTCGCTGCCGGAGGATAAAAAACAAATCTGCTGGAGCTACGGCCAGGTGGTCGCCCAGTCATTCGCGGAAAAATTCGCCTATGAATTTGAAAAGCGCTCCTTTTACAGCCACCTGCGGACGCTTTCGATCGAAGCCCGTGACCCGAAGACCTTTCAACAGCTGGTGCAGGAATTTATCGAAAAAGGTACGCTGCCCGCAACGTATAAAGAAAATTACAGATAATAAGAGGGAGGCTTCTCTATGACTAAAGCTGACGAATGGATCCGAGAACTGCAGCTTGAACCGCACCCGGAGGGCGGCTTTTTCCGGCAGACGATGAAGTCGGAGGAGACAGTCACTACGCCTGATGGCAGAACCCGCGCCCAGTACACGAGTATTCATTTTCTCGTCCGCTCCGGGGAGCCTTCCCGTCTCCATCAGCTGCAGTCTGACGAAATGTGGTACTACCATACCGGCGCTCCGCTCGATGTGCATATGATTCATCCGGAGAGCGGGCACCATGAAATTATGACGCTTGGGCCGAATCCAGCCAATGGCGAAGTCCTTCAGGGCATCGTGCCGAAGGGAACTGTTTTCGGTGCCGAAGTCCGCGAACCAGAGCAGTTCGCACTTGTCAGCTGCGTCGTTGTTCCCGGCTTTGACTTTGCCGACTTCGAGCTGCTCGCGCGTGACGAACTTACCGCTGAATATCCCAAACACCGGGAATTAATTGAACGGCTGACGTGATCAAGCGCAAAAAAAGCCCGTACAGACTCATCTGCGCGGGCTTTCCAAATTCAAGACGTATATTTTTCATCCCGGCGCCCTGCGTATTCGTTTATCGCTTCAGCCGGGAGCGGCGGGCTGTAGTAATAGCCCTGGTATTCCTGGCACGCTTTTTCCGAGAGGAGGCTCAACTGCGAGCTTTTTTCGATTCCCTCTGCGATCACGTTAAAGCCAAGACGCTGGGCCATATGGATAATGCTTTCCACGATCGCTTCCTCGCGCTGCCCGTCCTCGATGTTGTCCATAAACGATTTATCAATCTTAAGTGTATTCAAAGGAAAGTCCTTCAGATAGCTGAGCGATGAGTAGCCGGTGCCGAAATCATCAAGAGAGATGCGGATACCCCTGGCCCGGATGCTTTCCATCAAAGGCACCGACCGTTCCGGATCCTGCACAATGCTTTCCGTCAGCTCAAGCTCCAGGTATTCCGGGGGAAGGCCGGTATTTTCAAGAATTTCCATAACCATATTCAAAAAGTCCGGCTGCTGGAACTGCAGGGTGGAAATGTTCACTGACATTCTGGTTACCGGGCTTCCGGCTTTTTTCCATTCTGCCATCTGCCGGCACGCCTCCTGAAGAATCCAGCGCCCGAGCGGGATGATGAGTCCGGTTTCTTCAGCAAGCGGAATAAATTCTCCCGGCGGCACCATTCCGAGCTCCGGGTGTCTCCAGCGCACAAGTGCTTCATAGCCCTTTATTTCTCCGCTGACAACGTCCACCTGCGGCTGATAGTACAACAAAAATTCTTCGGTGATGATGCCCTTCCTAAGTCCGGACTCAAGCAGCATTTTTTTGGATACCTCTTCATTCATATCGGCCGTGAAGAAGAAATACTGATTTGCGCCGCTGCTTTTCGCTTTGTACATCGCCGTATCGGCATGCTTTAGCAGGTCCTCCGCTGTTTCCCCGTCCTCCGGATACACACTGATGCCAATCGAGGCGGAAATAAACAATTCATTTTTCTCTATCGTGACCGGTTCATTCAATACCTGTACCAGCGAATGAGCCGTGTTTCCTGCCCCGTAACCGGTAGACTCCGGCAAAATAACCACAAATTCATCCCCGCTCTGCCTGGCCAGAAAATCCGTTTCCCGCAGGCGCTTTTTCATCCGTTCAGCGGCAATGATTAAAAGCTCATCACCAATACGGTGTCCGTAGACGTCGTTTACATTTTTAAACCGGTCCAGATCAACAAAAAGCACGGCTAGATTCGCCTGAGACAGCTGCTCAAGCATATGGGTGAGATGTTCGTTCAGCATGCGCCGGTTCGGCAGCCGGGTTAAATCATCCCGGTAAATCAGCTCCTGGATACGTTCATTCTGTCTGATACGCTCCGAAATATCGCGCACAATTCCGGTATATACTTTTTGGTCCCCGCTCCCCTGCCGGGAAAAGGAAAGCTCGAGCGGAAACGTCCGGCCATTGCAGTGCAGCCCTTCCAGCTCAACGAGTGAGGCACTTTCCACATCTTCGCCGGTTTGATGAAAATACTCCACCCTTCTTTGATACGCACTTGGAATAATCGTTGAAAGCGGCTCGCCGATAATATCTGCCTGCCGATGTCCGAAAATACGCTCCGCCGCGTCATTCCAGGATACAATTTTCATATCCATATTGGACGTAATAATTGCATCGTTCGCCGTATGAATAATGCCCCGGTACAAATCATCGATGTAATCCAGCTCGTCTTTCTTAAATTCGATCTGACGGTCAAAAACGGCCACAATGGTCGTAATAACTAAAATCATCATAATTCCAATACCGATAAAAATGGACAAAAGCTCCGTTTGAATAGCAGTGCCATCCATTGCCATTCCGGCGCTTCCGTGTTCAAATGACGCTCCGGCCATACCTGTATAATGCATGCCTGAAATAGCCGCTCCCATCAAAAGCGAACTTCCGATAAAGCCGATCTCCTTCCAGAGGCGTTTTTGAATGGACGGCACGACCGAAAGCAGCCGGAGAGCGGTAAACGATGCCAGATAGGCAATCACGACGGATATTGTCACAAGTACCGGGCTGTACTGTATCTCTGCATTCATTTGCATCGCTGCCATGCCGATATAGTGCATCGACACAATGCCGCTTCCGATAAAAACAGCGCCAAGCAGGTGCCACCGGAGACCCGGTTTGAAAAATTGCAGAATCAGAAAAGCCAGCCAGCTGGCCCCCACCGCCATCACAATGCTCAGCACAAGCAGCCCCGGGTCATATGTAACCGGCATGCCCACATCAAGTGCGAGCATAGCAATAAAATGCATCGACCAGATACCACCGCCGAGACACAAACCGCCGCTCATGGCCCAGACGGCTTTATGCTTCGATCCGGCCGCTTTTAGTCGGCCGGCGGCGTGAAAGGCTGTATAGGAGGCAAATGCCGCAATCAAAACAGACAGCACCACTAGTCCAGGACTGTACGATTCATAAGTAAGCTCCACCACGTTCACCCCGAATTCATAGCATTTTCCAAGCATAGAATATTACACATCTATGTCTTTTATCGGCAGAACCATGAATATAGTTGAGCTCCAGTCAAGCAAGTACGGTGTTAGTGCTTTATGACTAATGCCCGGGCTTTTCAACGTATCGTTCGTTATTACTTATTTTCATCTTTTCGTTCCTGTTCCTTTTTTTGGATCAAAGAGGTGCTATCATTGGGATAAAACTCTTGTTTGAATCTAAAGTTCAGCTTGGGCCAAGCAGCGACGGGGGATGCTATGCTGTCAGGATTTTTTATTAATATAACTATTCTTATATCGTTTATCTATTTGTTTCACCGCCTGCTTTATAAAACACCTTTAAGCACGGCTTCACCAGTAAAACAAAAAATAGCTGCCGGTGCCGCCAGTGGGATGCTGGGGCTTGTCCTGCTTGCCTATACCATTCCGCTGAACGAGACGACTATCATCGACCTCCGGCTCGTGCCGGTTACGTTGATGGCTGTCTTTGGAGGCTGGGTGCCGACTATTATCACCGGAATGATTATCGCAGCCGGACGGCTGCTCATCGACTTCAGCCCTTCTTCCCTCCCTGCCCTGCTCCTCATTGCTCTAAGCGTAGTCTCAGGCGGGATCGTCCATACTGCCGTGAAAAATATCTGGCGGCGGGCGGCCTGGATGATTGGACTCACCACTCTTTATATGGCAGTGATGCTTTCCATACTGATGCCGTTAACGGTCTCGCTTCCTGTTTCGGCGTTTTATTTCCTCGCCTCCCTTACAGGTACAGGTGTTTCTGTTTACATGTTTGTTCATTTAAATAAAGTGAACCAGATGTTTAACCGCTACCAGTACCAGGCGTACCGGGACAATTTAACGGCGCTGTACAACCAGCGCGCCTTCCAGGAACTGCTCGGGCAGGCCGCAGAGGAATATCCCGCAAGCAGCCGCTCCCTGTCGCTTTTAGTGCTTGATATCGACTATTTTAAGCAAATCAATGATACGCACGGACACCTCGAGGGCGATATGGTTTTAAAGCAGCTCAGCCATGTAATCGTTGCTTCAATCCGCCCGGGTGATGTTGCCTTCCGCATCGGCGGCGAAGAGTTCGGCGTGATTCTTTACGACTGCGATGAAACGCACGCATTAACCATTGCCGAGCGCATCCGTGCCGATGTTGCCCGAACCCCGTTTATCGTTGCCGGGCGCCCCGCTCCCGTGTTCATCACCATTTCGATTGGAGTCGGGGCCTACCCGGCCTCCGGAAAAAACGTTCATGCTTTGTATGACCTGGCGGACCAAGCGCTGTACCAGGCAAAACGGCAGGGGCGTAACTGTATTTGTACTACTGATGAAGTTGGTTAACAAACATGAATAGCATCTGCATGAAACAATAAATAAGACCTAATACCTAAAGTGGTACTATTAAATTTAACTTTATGCCTTTATGCTTAGAATACATTATGTTTTGAAAAATATGTATTCTAACTATAAGGAGCGTTTTATGCATACACATATTAAAGCTATGTTCGCCATAACTGTTGTCGTGGCATTTTTTTTGAGTCTTTCCATCAGCGTTAAAGCAGAAGCAGCTGAACGAATTTCAGGAGATGACCGGATCGGCACCGCTATCGAAATTTCTCAGTATGGTTGGGAAAACAGTGATTCAGTGGTCCTTGCCAGATCTGACCACCCTGCAGACGCTCTAGCTTCGGCGGGGATTGTGGAAATGGCTGATGCACCCATCCTGCTTTCCAGAACTAATTCTTTAGATCCGCGTATCATGGAGGAGGTTCTTCGACTTGATGCTAAAACTGTTTACCTGCTCGGCGGAGAGGCAGCTCTTTCTTCCAGCGTAGAACAGGAGTTTCTAAGTGCAGGGATCAATGTGGAACGCGTATCCGGAGCAACCAGATATGAAACAGCGGAAGAAGTGAATGACACTGCCGGCTATTCTAGTGCTTCTTCGGCCATTCTGGTCAGCGGGGAAGTAGCTGCCGACGCTTTAAGTGCGTCCGGCATGGCTGTAGATGACAGCCTCCCTATTTATTTAACGAAAAAAGACAGCCTTTCTACTGACCTTCCTTCTTCAGTCAATTATGTCACTATTTTTGGCGGCACTAATGCCGTCAGTTCCCAGGTTGTCGAGGAATTGGAAGCTGAAGGAATTAAAGTAAGAAGAATTAAAGGTGACACTCGTTACGAAACAAGTGTCAAAGCGGCTGCGTCTTATTCACCCGGCAATTACAATCTGCTGGTTCGCGGTACTTCCGTAAAAAGCGATGAAGAAGATTATCCTGATGCCGTAGCTGCTGCCGGCCTCGCGAATAAAATCGGAGCGTCTATTGTGCTTTCTCACCCTTCACAGGCACAGGCCTCCACCACCAATTATTTAAACAGCTCGTATAATACCAACATTATTTTAGGCGGAACGGCTGCTATATCCGAGCAGGTAAAGGTTTCCTATGAAGAAGCTGCTCCCGGAGATGCACCCGACAGTGTCGAATTAGTGGAAGGCATATCCACCTATACGATCGATAATATTATTGAGTCCGGTGAAAAATATATCGGCACGCCTTACCAATTCGGGGCCCCGCCCTATACCACGTCCACATTTGACTGTTCCTCCTTTCTTCAGCTTATATTTGCAGAAAATGGTATTACACTGCCCAGAACTTCCCGGCAGCAGTACCAGGAGGGTGTAGAGGTGCCGGAAGACCAACTCGAAAAGGGCGACCTCGTCTTTTTTGACACCACTAATGATGATTCCATTAACCATGTCTCGATGTACATCGATGAAGAAACGCTATTTCATGCCACCCTCAGCAGAGGAGTCGACTATACTGGATACACAGATTACTGGAAAAGTCATTTAGTCGGTGCTAAACGTATTACAGAAGAATAAAAAGAACCCAGGACTGCTCAGGTTAAGAGCTCATCCTGGGTTCTTTTTTACGCCCCTGGCGTATCCTCAAGATCATCCACCCGTTTTTCCAAATACTCGGTATCCTTGCGGGCGTTGAATTTTTCGGCTTTTTCCACCTTTACGCCGATATTGTAATCCGGTATTTTCGCAAACTGCTCGTAGCGACCCTTTGGCAGCAGGAAGTTACCCTCCGGAAAATGCACGCCCAGATTGCCCTTCGCCATGTCGGCAATCCGCGCCCGGCCCTGGAACACGCCGTACTGGTTGTACAGCACGACCGCCTCGCCGTCGGCGATCCGGTTTTCCTTCGCATCCGCTTCGTTCATGAGCACGTCATCACGCTCCGCCCCGTTGATCGGATCGGTTTTTTTGTACACCATCGAGTTAAACTGCTTGCCACGCCGGGTCGTCAGGTAAAAGTCCCCCGGCTGCCGGTTCAGGTCCGGAATTTCGACCGGAATCAAATTGCCGCGTCCATCCGTTGTCGGGCAGACTCCGCCTTCGCACAGCCAGGCGCCGCCCCACTGAAACACGTCGCCCTGCTTTTTCAAATGCTGGACGCCGTCGTAGTTCGGGTTCGCCTTGGCCATTTCCTCGCGCACCTCGTAGCCGTCCTTAAAATCAACCAGATGTGCCGTTTCCGGCTTCACGCGCCTGGCGAGGTCAATATAGATTTTCCATTCCGCCCGTGCTTCCTCAATCTTGTTTTTGTTGCCTTCGATTTCCGGGGAAAAATAGACCATCCGCTCGGTCGAGGTCGACGTGCCGCCGTCCTCCTGCTCGTAGCGGGTTTTCGCCGGCAGCACAATCACCGCCTCCTTCGCGTCCACGAGCGTCGACGTGTTTAGGATGATGTCCTGGTGCACACGGACGTCGAGCTCCGAGAGCGCCTGTTCCACAAAATCCGGATCCGGCATCGTTTCCAGGAAGTTGCCGCCGGACAGGTAGTACATTTTGATTTTGCGCTCGTGATCCTCAGGCAGCATGATGTTTTCAAGCGTCACGCCGACGACGTCCCCCTGCCATTTCGGAATGTCAAAGCCCCAGAGCTTTTCGATCCGTTCGATGTTGTCGCCTTTAAAGTCGCCGCCCGGAAGCACAAACGGATCGGCGCCCATTTCTCCGCTTCCCTGCACGCTCGAATGGCCGCGAAACGGCATCAGGCCGCTGTACTGACGGCCGAGAAAGCCGCGCAGCAGCGCGAGGTTTGCCACCTGCGAAATGTTGTCGGTTGCAAACGAATGCATCGTAAGCCCAAGCGCCCAGGCGAATACGGCGTTTTTGCTGCGGGCAAGCAGGTCGGAAAGCTCGATGATCCGCTCGCGGGTCACGCCGGAGGATTCTGTAATTTCTTCCCACGACTGCGCCATTACCTGCTGCTTCAGCTCTTCGTAGCCGTTCACGTGCTCGTCGACGAAGTCATGGTTGATCGCAGATCCCGGCACCTCTTCCTCCATGTCGAACCAGTGCTTCATGATGCCGTGCATGAACGCAATGTCGCCGCCGATATTAATCTGGTAAAAGTCGTCCGCAACCTTGGTGCCAAACAGCGCCGATTCCGGATTTGACGGAATCCAATACTCGTCCATCGACGGCTCGCGGTACGGGTTGATGACAATAATTTTCGTGCCCTTTTTCTTCGCCTCGAGCATGTATTTCGTAGAGACCGGCGAGCTGTTGGACGCCACGCTCCCCCAGAACATCAGCACGTCGGTGCCGATCCAGTCCTGATAGTTAGCTGTCGATGCCCCGACTCCGACCGATCGCTTCATCGCGGTCTTACTCGGCGAGTGGCAGATTCTCGACGCGTTGTCGATATGGTTTGCCCCGAGAAACCGGGACACCTTGGCGGCCACGTAGTACGATTCGTTCGTAATGCCGCGCGACGTTAAGTAGAACGCATACTGCTTCGGGTCGAGCTCCTTCATTTTATCCGCAATCGTATCCATCGCGTCGTCCCAGCTGAGCCGGGAAAATTTGCGCTCGCCCTTGCGGCGGATCATCGGATACGGCACCCGGCCGAGCTCCCGCAGCTCGGTGCTAGAGTATTCGCGCAGCTCATCAATATCCTTGTTTAAAATCTCATCGTCCACCGCTGGCATCGTGTTCAGCCGCAGCACATTCAGCCGCGTTGTACAGATGTGCGGGCCGCTGAGCGTCTGGTCATACAGCCCGGACACCCCGAGCGCACAGCCGTCACAGACGCCCTTCGTAATAATGTTTTTCGCGTAGCCGAGGTTGTCCTTGTTGTCCCAGGCGATTTTCATCGAATCCCGGATATGCTTCGGCTTCACCTTGCCGAGGCCGAACGGAATCGGACTCACCCAGTGCTCCGGTGCCGGCATTTTGACTTTTTTCATTGGTCCCTGGTGCTTGGTTTCTCCCATAATCAATAACTCCTCTATGTGTAATAATAAAAAAACCACCTCACGCCCCGGAGCCTGTATCGCCCGGAGCGCAAAGCGGTTGAGTCTTTTGCAGGGTCGCTGCGAAGTGCCTAACCTGTGTATTTAAGAAAATTTCTCCTGAATATTGTCACTGAACACGAAGATCGACATGCCGAAATCCTTTTCGATATCAATATCCACATACAAATCGACGAACGTGCTGCCGAGGAATTCTTCCATTTCTACCGGATGGTTCTTTTTGTACATATCCTTCACCATCTCGGTCCGGGCCGCCCGAAGCATCTGTTCACCGTTGTCGGCGGCAGCGATAAACTTTTCCACCGGCGACAGGTTGCCCTCCATCTCGCAGATGGCCCAGTGCTTGCAGAACGTGGTGTTGATTTTGCCCGGCCCTTTGCCCATATGCCGTTTTCGGAACGCCTTGACCAGATTACTGAACTCAGCTTCGTATTTGTTCATTTTTTTCACCTTTACTATTTATGCTCTCTAAATTTTATGTGCCGCGGCCGCAAAAATCAACTCGAAAGTCTCTCTGCCTTAGCCGGCTCGGCGGTCGCCTGCTTCAGCTGGCGGATATCGATACGGATTAAGAGCGATACGAGAAGCGCGACGATAAACATGCTGCCAAAAATCGAAAGCGTGAGCGCGTAGCTCTCGGTGACCCCGCGGATCCAGGAGGCAAGCAGCGGGCCTACCAGGCCGGCTGCCGCCCAGGCAGTCAGCACGTAGCCGTGAATGGCGCCAAGCTGCTTCGTTCCGAAAATGTCGCCAATGTAGGCCGGAATGGAGGCAAAGCCGCCGCCATAGCAGGTCATGATTAAGAATAATGCCAGCTGGAACAACAGCGCTACGGCCAGGTTCGGCAGCGCAAAGAAGGTCACGATTTGAATCAGGAAAAAGGCTGTGTACACGTTCGGGCGTCCGAGATAGTCGGAAATGCTCGCCCAGGCAATGCGGCCGGCGCCGTTGAAAAAGCCCATCAGGCCGACCGTGGTGGCCGCAGCGGCTGCCGACAGCCCGGCGATTTCCTGCGCCATCGGGGAAGCAACCGATAAAATCGCGATCCCGCACGTGACGTTAATAAACAGCATGACCCACAGGTACCAGAAGCGGCGCGTCTTGACTGCTTCGTTCGCCGTCAGCTGCGCAAGGTCCGGCTTCTGCTTTCCAGCAGCCGTGTATTCCTTCATGTAGCCCTCCGGCGGACGCTCGAGGTACAGCGCCGAGCTCATCATCACGATAAAATATACTGCCCCTAGGATGAAAAACGTTAACGGAATGCCGGCGCCTTCAATGAGTGAGGCCATTACCGGGCTTGCGATCATTGCCGCAAAGCCAAACCCCATAATCGCAAGGCCCGTAGCGAGACCCCGGCGGTCCGGAAACCATTTCACGAGTGTCGATACCGGTGTGATGTAGCCGATGCCAAGACCGATGCCGCCAAGCATGCCGTACGTTATGTATAACAGCCATAGCGACTCCATCATCGTCGCTGCCCCGGAGCCGATCATGCCAAAGCCGAAAAAGCTTGCGGCAACCATCCCCGACACCCTGGGGCCATGCTTTTCAACGAAGTGTCCCATAAATGCAGCCGACAGCCCCAGAAACAGGATCGCAATGCTGAACGTGAGCGACACGGCGCTTAAATTCCACCCGTAGGCGTCAATGAGCGGATTGGTGAACACGCTCCACGCGTAGACCGACCCGATCGAAATGTGAATCCCGACAGCCGCGAGCGCAATCAGCCAGCGGTTTTTTGTTTTGTTCATTCCTCTCACTCCCCAATATGTAATAATAAAAAAAGCGCCGCCTGCTCCGCCGGGATAAAAATCCCCAGCAGAAACAGAACGACGCTTAGCTTCAGGCAGGACCTCTGCCGAAATACCAATGTAATCGTTTCCATAATTATACTCATTTAAAACCGCCTGCAGGAGCGCTGCCGCGATGTTTAAATGTTACAGCTTTCTGAACACCTTTATCATAGCTGTTTTCGGGCTGAATTTCAATTGTTTTTTCAGCAGGTCAGGTTTTAGCTTCACTTCCCCGCACTCGCGGCGCCCGGTACGCCATGAGCGCAATTACCATCGCCACAACGACGAGCGCGCTTCCGGCCCAGGAGGTGGCGGCAACGACGGACTGCTCCACGACGATGCCGCCGAGAATTGAGCCGATCGCAATGCCGACCTGGAGCGCCGACGTGTTGACGCTCTGCTGGATATCCGAGGTTTCCGGGGCGACCGCAATCAGATAGCTCTGCTGCGCCGGAGCAATCGACCAGCTGAGAATACCCCAGATAATCACGGCGATGATAAAGAGCGCCATCGAGTTGGTCGCAAACGGCAGAATGAATAGAATGACCGCAAACGAAGCAATGAACGTGAGCGACATTTTTTTGGAGCCGAACTGGTCGGTTAGCCAGCCGCCGACGCCACCGCCGGAAACGGCAGCGGCCCCGAAAATAAAGAACATGGCGCTGATCCAGAATGAATTCAGTCCCATCGTCTCCTGCATGAACGGATTAAAGTAGCCGTACAGCGTATAATGGCCCGCAAGCACCAGAAGCGTCACGCTGTGGATGCCGACGATTTTCATATCTTTAAGCGAGCGGATCTGCTGGCCGACAGTAACCACCTGCTCCGGCTGCATGCGCGGCAGAAAGCGGATCATGACGGCGCCAATCAGTACCGTCAGCATAGCGATCATCACGAAGATGATCCGCCAGCCGAACGCCTCCCCGATCAGCACGCCGAGCGGCACGCCGAGGACGAGCGCCGAACTGACGCCCATCGTCACGAGGCCGATGCTGCGGGAGCGGTATTTCGCTTCCACGAGCTTTGGCGCCATCGTAAGCGCGAGCACGATAATGAGCGCCGCGCTTGCCGCTGTCACAAACCTGGCGGCCATGAGTACGGTAAACGTTGGTGCCAGGCTTGCGCCGATATTGGCAATCGCAAATACCGCAAGCGCCCATATGTATACGGTTTTCCTTTCCACATTGGACGTAAATGACAGCAGTAGCGGGCCCGCCACCGCAAATACGAGGGCAAAAATGGTAATCAGCTGGCCAGCGATAGCAATCGATACCCCTAAATCCTCTGAAATGAGCGGAAGAATCCCGCTGATAATCAGCTCGACCATGCCGACGATAAACGCCGACACCGCCAGTAAGTAAACACGTGAATTCATAGCACAGTGACCTTCGAAAGACGTCTCCGCCTTTCGTTCCTTTCTATCCTAAAATCTTCTATCTCATTCTAACACGAACCTCCCACCGGAAACGATCATCTGCCTGCATAAAAAAGCAGCGCCCCTAACGGGCCCTGCTTTCTTTCATTTATATCAGCTGCACATTTTGTGTCGGTTTTTCGTGATTCTGGTACTGTTTGGCCATAATGCCTTCCGGGGTAATCTCCCAATCGGTGATCGAAAGAACCAATTCGTGCCGAAAACCGGTCAGGCGGCAGGAGGCAAGCTCCTCTATGTGTACCGGGCGTCCCTGCAGTTCTTCGAGCAGTTCATACGTTTCCGGCTTCCACATCATATATTCGTCATAAAAGAAGGGAATGAGCAGTCCTTCTTTCCGTTTCTTCGCCTGTTCGTAGTTCACAATTGCACTATCACGAAAAAGAGAGCCGATGTCTTCCCAGCGATCCGAGCGGACCTGGGCAGCAATGAATGTGTTTCTCATCTGTGACAACTCCTTTCCCCTCTCTATTCCCAGAAGAAAGGAAAGTTAGTCATGAATGGTGAATGTTTTCATAGGAAGCGCACACATTCATTGCGGCTGAAACAGTTCCACCAGCAGCAGTGCCACTGCGCCGAGCATGGTTGCTTTGCTGCCAAACTCGGTAATAACGACTTCTGTCTGCTTGGCCTGTTTGGTGAGACCACGCTCCTGAATCGTGCGCCGGACCGGATCGAGCACGTACTTCCCGGACTCCGACACCCCGCCGCCGAGAATGATTTTGGTCGGGTTGATAATATGGATCAGATTGGTGAGCCCGATGCCGAGATATTCCCCGGTCTGCCGGAGAATGTCGATGGCGAGCGGATCGCCTGCTTCAGCAGCTTTTAAAACTATTTCTCCGCTCACCTGCTCCGTGTCACCCTCAATCAACTCCCATATCCGGCTCTCCGGATGATTTTTCAGGCTTTCCACGGTCCGTTCGGCAACGGCCGGTCCCGAAGCGACGGTCTGCAGGCAGCCGTTGCTTCCGCACGCACACCGACGACCGTGCACGTCAATCGCCATATGGCCGAGCTCCCCGGCGATGTCATACTCGCCGTGATAAAGCTCTCCGTTGATGATAATACCGGAGCCGATGCCGCGTCCGACGTTGACCGCGACCATGCTTTTGACATTTTCGCCGCTGCCAAACCAGGCTTCGCCAAGCGCCATGGCACGGGCATCGTTTTCCACCTTCACGAGAAAACCAAATTCCTTCTCCAGTTCGTCTTTAATCGGAATATCCCGGAGATGCAGATTCGGCGCAAACAGCGACGTTCCTGTCGCTACATCGACGACCCCGTGCATGGCCACCCCGATCCCGACGACTTTGTCCCGCATGAGCGGAATTTCATTTAATAAATCATGAATGCCCTGTTTCACTACATCCAGAAATCCTGATTCCTCTGTCAGGTTAATACTTTCCCTCAAATGATGAATCACGGTGCCGGATAGATCCGCAAGGCCAAACTCCACCTCGGTCGGACCGGCGTCGAGACCGATAATATAAAAATCCCCGCTGTTGATCACAAGCATCGTCGGCTTCCGGCCGCCCTGCGAATCGCCGAGGCGGCTTTCTTTGACGATCCCCTGCTCGATCAGCTCACGCACATTCGCGCTCACCGTCGGCGGGGTCAGGTTTGTTTCTTTCGCAATCTGGGCACGTGATATCGGGCCCTCGCTACGGATTTTATTTAAGACAATTGATTTGTTAATGGACTTCATCCATTGAAAACTGCCGGTTTGCATAACTGATCCCCCGTTTCGCGGCCCCTGGTTCTTCTTCCACGTGCCCTGATGCTATAAATAAAACCTGCACGGCTTTTCTATCTGTTATTCCCCGCGCAGACGAAGCTGAAAATGGAAAGGTTCCGTGTGCAGCCTGTACTGCTCCAGCACATCCGGCCCGCAGCTGGCCGAACCGAGGCCGTGCTGCTGATGATCGATTTTCACCGTAACATATTCCTCTTTTTTCAGATCGTAACGGTGCCTGGCCTCTTCCATGTTTTTCTGGCTGTACTCCTGGATGGTAAAGTCAAAGCGCTCCCCGCGTGCTTCGGCCGTTAACGCTACAGCTCCGCCTTTCAGTGTTACTTCGCGTACGTCGTGGCGGTTGCCGTTTTCCTGCGGGAAAATGTACGGCGTCATGAGCTCCGGAACCGGCGACGACCACTGGCCGCGCCGCACGGACTGCCGACTGTCGCGGTAGGCCTCTCCCGGCCCGAGCCCGAGCCAGTCCACCTGCTGCATCGTTTTCGGTACTGTCCATTCAATGCCTACCCGCGGCAGGGTTTCCGGATAGTGGCCATGCGGAACGACAGAAACATCTATATCCACCGTTCCCGAAGGTGCAACCACATACGTCCACTCGACATCCATACCCCATGCAAGTCCCGGAGGTGCCACGCTTTCCTGAACGGTCACATGCACCGCTTCGCCGTGTTCAGCTACTTCGACTTTTTTCGTCCGGGCAAGCAGGTAATGGAGTCCGAAGGATTTCCATGTTTCTTCCGATGGTACTGGTTTCCATTCCTTCTGCCCCCAACGGTCATTATCAATCGGCGCCCGCCACAGATTCAGCTTCGGCCCGTGCTCGATCAGCGGTTCGCCGTTGTGGGTCCACGCGTTCATCCTGCCGGTCTGTCTGCAAAAAGCCAGGTGCGTTGTTTCCCCGGAAATAATCCACTCGGCCGGCGTTTCTGTCACTGTAAGCGAAGGTTCGCTGCCGTTTTCATTCGCTGCATCTCCCGGAAGCACCGCCTCCTGCAGCACATGCTCGCTCCAGGCCACTTCGTGACCGGCCGGCGCCCAAAGCGCATCTTCTCTCAATGAGCATTCCACGGAGAGAACCACTTCTTCGTTAGCTTCAGCTTCCACTGTTTCATACGGAATGCTGAGCGGCTGCGTTGAACGTGCCGGCACCTCGATACCGCGAAGCTCGCCTGCCTGAACGGTCGTACCGTCGATTTTCACCTGCCAGTGCACCGCCAGATGTTCCGTGCCGAGAAAATCATACTCGTTCACTATCCGGTACTCACCGTCACTGCCCGCTTCCACCCAGATCGGCTGAATGATTTTTTTGTATTCCCGAAGCGCCGGGGACGGTGTCCGGTCCGGCATCAGCAGTCCATCAATGACGAAGTTGCCGTCGTGCGGATACTCCCCGAAGTCGCCGCCGTAAGCGAAGTATTTCTTACCATCATCGGTGATGCTTAAAATGCCCTGGTCGATCCATTCCCATACGAACCCGCCCTGCAGGCGGTCGTGGCGACGGATCGTTTCCCAGTATTCCTTCAGTCCGCCCGGGCCGTTACCCATGGCGTGTGCGTATTCGCACAGAATATGCGGCTTTTCATACTCCGTCCGTGCTCCGAGCTGGTCCATTACTTCAACGCTTGTGTACATAGTCGTAAACACGTCGGAGGCGGCCGGATCACGATCGGGCTGATTCCGCACGGCCGCTTCGTTCATCAGCTGACGCGTTTCGCCTTCATAGTGCACGAGACGACCCGGATCGCGCTCCTTCGCCCAGTCCGCCATCGCCTGGTGATTCGGGCCGAAGCCGGACTCGTTGCCGAGCGACCACATAATGATCGACGGATGATTTTTGTCGCGTTCCACCATCCGTACCATCCGGTCCAGATACGCCTCTTTCCAGTCTTCACTCCGGCTGAGCTGACTCCAGTCGTTTATCACGTCAAAGCCGTGGCACTCCAGGTCTGCTTCGTCGATTACATACAGCCCGTAGCGGTTGCACAGGTCGTAAAAGGCCGGCGCATTCGGATAATGGGCGGTGCGCACCGCGTTAATATTGTTCTGCTTCATCAAAAGCACGTCTTCCTCCATGCGTGCTCTGCTGACTGCCCGTCCGGTTTCCGGATCATGGTCGTGACGATTCACGCCTTTCAGCGTAATCGGTACGCCGTTGACGAGAAACACCCCTCCCTTCAGTTCGACAGACCGGAAGCCAACGTCGTGAACAACCCGGTCCACCTCTTGCCCGCTGTCGTTTCGCACCACAAGCACCAGCTGATACAGGTACGGCGATTCCGCCGACCACTTTTCCGGATTCGCTACGTGCATGTCCACGCTCGCTCCTGAGCTATCCGCTGGCAGCTGACCGGTGCCAATCTCTTCCGCTCCGTCATACAGATAGGCGTCCACCGTGTAAACCCCGTGTCCGCGGTTCGTCTGCACGTCCACGCGGCAGACCGCATCCCGGTAATCGTCATCGAGCAGCGTCTGCACAAAAAAGTCATTCACATAAACCGGCGGTTTGACCTGTATGGACACGTCGCGGAAAATACCGCTCATCCACCACATGTCCTGGTCTTCAATGTAGCTGCCGTCAGACCACTGGTAGACCCGCACGGCGATATGATTGGTCCCCGCCGTCACAAGCCCGGTAACGTCAAATTCCCCCGGTACCCGGCTGCCCTGGCTGTAGCCTGCATCCCGGCCGTTGATCCAGACGTGAAACGCGCTGTCGACGCCTTCAAAGGCGAGCAGCACTGTGTGTTCCTCCGGCACCTCCTCCAGTTCAAAGGTACGGCGGTAGCTGCCGGTCGGGTTCTCCGATGGAATGTTCGGTGGATCCACCGGAAACGGATAAATCACGTTCGTGTAATGCGGACGGCCGTAGCCATGCAGCTGCCAGTGCGACGGCACCGCGAGCGTTTCCCAGGAGGCGTCCGAAAAATCCGGTTCATGAAACCCTTCCGGCGCTTCCTCCGGCGACGGGGCGTAATGGAATTTCCAGTCGCCGTTTAGCAGCGTGACGCCTTTGTCGCCTCCCGTGCTCTCCCGTGATACGAACGATGCCCGGGCCGCCCGGCGGTTCCGCTGCAGCGTAGTTAAGTCTTCCCAATCTTTTTGCATAGCAATGCCTCCTAGTTGGACTGTTTGATAATGGTGATACCGCGCGGCGAGAGCGTGAGGGTATCTTTGATCGTTTCCCCGCTAACTAGATTCGTTCCGTTTATTTTCTTAGAAGTAAGGCTCTGCTCCCGTTCACTGAAGTTAGATACAAACAGGTAGTTATTCGTTTTATTTTCGCGTTTCTGCACTGTCACACCATGTGGGAGCGGCACATCCACGAGAGGCTCCACTCCGCTTTCGCGCAAAATGGAAGCGTAAAAGTCATCGTAAAACGATTCTTCGGCGCGGGCAGCCACATAATACGCCTGCCCATGGCCGTAACGTTTACGGGTGAGTGCCGGGCGGCCTGCGTAAAAATCGTCCCGATACGAAGCAAGCACCTCTGCCCCTTCGGTATGGATCAGGTCGCACAGCTCGGTGAGCGTGTAGCCGCTGCCAAGCTCCGGCACGTTCGCCCGCTTCATCATATGATTTTCTTCACCGTCACCCAGGCTGTCGAATTCCTCCGACCAGATGCCGAGCACCTCACGCAGCGGTCCCGGAAACCCGCCCAGAAAGCACAGGTCATGTTCATCGACAATGCCCGACCAGTACGTGGTCACGAGCGTTCCGCCGTTTTGAACAAAAGCGGCGATTTTTTTGCCCACACCCTCGCGGATCATGTACAGCATCGGTGCGACAAGCACCTTGTACGGCGACAGGTCTTTGTCCATATCATCACATCCACGGGTACGCCCTGCTTCCAGAACGCCTTGTAGTGGTCTTTTACCGTCGCTTCATAATGGATGCCGCTGTTTCTCGGGCCCTGGGCATCGTTGACCGCCCAGCGGTTTTCGGTATCAAAAATGACCGCCACCTCCGGCTTCACCGTCGTGCCTGCGAGCTCGCCGGCTGCTTCAAGCGCCTGCCCAAGCTCAGCTACTTCCCGGAACACCCTCGTGTTTTCGTGGCCGGCGTGATCCACCACGGCTCCGTGAAACTTTTCGCTCGACCCGCGGCTTTTCCTCCACTGAAAGTACTGCACTGAGTCGGAGCCATGTGCCACCGCCTGCAGGGATGAGAGCATATGAACCCCCGGCTTTTTCAGCTTGCTGAGCGGCTGCCAGTTGGTGGTGCTCGGCGTGCTTTCCATTAAAAAGAACGGCTGCCCATCCTTCATGGCGCGGAACCAGTCATGGTTCATACCGACCCACGCAGCCAGATCGGTATCATCATTCGAATAGTGCCACGTCGGGTACGAATCCCAGGAAATAAAATCGACGATTTTGGCGAACTTGGCATAGTCCAGCTCGTCAAATGCTTCCATGAAGTTGGCCGTCGCTGGCAGCTTCGAATTCGCTTCGCGGAACGGACGCAGCTCATGCTCGTAGAAGTCAATCGTCTGATCGGTCACGAACCGTTTCCAGTCCAGGTTCAGCCCGTGCACCATTGTTTCGCCGTGCGGCGCCGGGGATTCAATCTGCTCCCAGGACGAATACGTATGGCTCCAGAACGTCGTCCACCAGTCGTGGTTCAGCTGTTTGAGCGTGCCGTATTTGTTCTGCAGCCACTGGCGGAATGCTGCCTGGCAGAGCGGACAGTGACATTCGCCGCCGTACTCGTTGGAGATATGTAGCCCGATCACCGCCGGGTGATTGGCGTAGCGTTCAGCCAGTCGGGTGTTCATCTGTTCCACCTTTTCCCGGTAAACCGGCGACGTATAGCAGTGGTTGTGGCGCAGCCCGTGCAGGTTACGCTGCCGGTGCTCGTTCACCCGCAGCACTTCCGGGTACTTTTCCGACATCCATGCTGGCCGCGCACCGCTCGGCGATGCAAGGAAGGCATAGATCCCGTTTGCCTGGAACTGCTCGAGAATACGGTCGAGCCAGTCGAACGTAAACGTCCCTTCCTCCGGCTCCAGGCTGGACCAGGAAAAGATACCGACCGACATAACATTGCAACGGGCTTCCTTCATCAGCCGGATATCTTCCTCCAGTTTATCTGGATAATCGAGCCACTGCTCCGGATTGTAGTCGGCTCCGTGCAGAAGTGTTCCCGGCACGGGAAAAATGGATTGATAGTCGCGTTCCAAGGTTTCTCATCCTTTCATTACTGTACTCTGTTACAGATCGTTATCCTTTCACCGAACCGCCCAGAATCCCGGCAATAAACTGCTTCTGCAGGATTAGGAAGAAGACCATAATCGGTACAACGGAAATGGCAGCCCCGAGCGTGATTTGTCCGTAGTCAATGTCCGACAGCCCGATAAGGCTCGACAGCGCCACCGGCAGCGTGTACATTTCCCCGGAGTTTAAGACGACGAGCGGCCAGATGAAGTTGTTCCACTGGAACATAAACAGGAAGATGGCCACTGCCGCAAGCGCCGGACGCATCGTCGGCAGCACAATTTTGAAAAAGATCCGGAATTCCCCGGCGCCGTCCACCCGCGCTGCTTCAAGCAGCGTCGACGGAATCGCCTGCATGTTCTGGCGCATCAGAAAAATCGCAAACGGATACGCAAGCTGCGGCAGAATGACCGCCTGGTACGTGTTGAGCCAGTTGAGCTCCACAAAAATCCGGAACAACGGAATCAGCGTCACGTGATACGGAATCATCATCGACAGCAGCAGCACGAAGAAGATAACGTCGCGGCCTTTAAATGTAAACTTTGCAAACGCGTAGCCAGCCGCGCTGCATATGAGCAGGCTGAGCACGGTAAACGACAGGGCAATAAAGAGCGAATTGAACACGACGCGCAAAATGCCGATCGATTCATTTAAGTTAATAAAGTTCTCGATCAGATAGGTGCCGGGAATCAGCGAAGGAGGAATGCTGAAGATCTCCCCCGACGGATTAGTCGCCCCGATGATCATCCAGTAGAACGGAAAAATGGAGATAATGACGCCGACGGCAAGCAGGCTGTACAGCGCGATTTTTTTCGGCAGGTGTTTTCTCTGCGGATTAGCTGTTGAAGTACTCAATCCCGATCACTCCCAAGTCTCAGCTGTATCCAGGACAATACAGCGATAATAATTACAAGCACGTACGCAATCGCCGAGGCGTAGCCGAAGTCAAAGTAGCGGAAGCCCTGGTCGTACAGGTACATAATAACTGTAAGGGTGCTGTTGTTCGGTCCGCCGTTTGTTAAAATGTACGGCTCGTCAAACAGCTGAAGGGTACCAATGGTGGAAAGCACGACCGTAAACAAGATGACCGGCTTCAGCTGCGGAAGGGTAATGTGAAAAAACTGGCGCAGTTTGCCGGCGCCGTCGATGCTTGCGGATTCGTACAGCTCCTGGGAGACGTTCTGCAGACCGGCAAGCAGAATGACCATGTTGTAGCCGGTCCAGCGCCAGGTGACCACAAGCATAATTGAGACTTTCGCCCAGAACGGATCGTTCAGCCACGAAACTTTTTCAAGGCCGATGCTCGAAAGCATATAGTTGACAATGCCGTAGTTACTGTCCAACAGAATGATAAAAATGATGGAGGCCGTAACAAGGGCTGTCACGGATGGGAGAAAAAATGCTATCCGGAAAAAACCGTTAAAGCGGACAAGCGCGGAATTGAGCGTGACCGCAAGCAGGATCGCAAGCGTGATCATAACCGGCACCTGAATAATCAGCAGGGTGAATGTATTAATAAGCGACTGGTAAAACAGGCCGTCATTAAAGAGCCGTATGTAGTTCTGGAAGCCGATAAAGCTCATTTCGCCCCCTTCACTGGCCTGGAAGCTTAATATAAAGGACGAAATAACCGGGTAAACCGTAAAGACGGCAAACAGAAACACGGCCGGAAAAACGAGAATGTAGGGAAAGGTTTTCGGCGTGATCCATTTCTTTTTTGTTTTCGTCTTTTCCCCGACGTGGTCCTGGTTGACGTTATCCAAGTTCGACATGTTGTACCTCCTTATAAAAATGGGAGAGCAGGCGCTCTCCCCTTCATTCGTTATTGTGATGTTTCCCGGCCGGTCTCACTGGCCAGCCGTTCGACGGCATTGTTCATGACATTGCTTGGATCGTTGCCCTCGAGAATGACTGAGGACTGCGCATCCATGATCACGTCTTCCGCCCGCGGGATGTCACTGTTAAATATCGGAGATTCAATATTTTCAGTCGTATCGGCAAGCAGACCGTAGGCCGGCTCGTCGTTAAAGTATTCCACTGGCTCTTCGAAGATTGGATCTTCGTACGTGCTCGTAAGGGACGGGAACAATCCGTACTCTTCGAAGGACTGGATTTGTACGTCTTCACTGGTCGTAAAGTATTCTGCGAACGCATATGCTGCATCCTGGTTTTCCGAGGATTCGAGCACCGCCAGGTCCGAGCCTCCCGAGTTGGCTGCCTGCGGCGTGCCTTCTTCAAATGTCGGCAGCTCCATTACGCCCCACTGCCCGCTCATGTCGGGAGCCTGATCCATGATGGTGCCGCTGTACCAGGCGCCTGTCGGCACCGAAGCCACATCGCCGTTAACGGTCGCCCCAACCATCGCATCCCAGGTGTTGGCGTTATAGATTAATTCCTTCTCGCTCATTTCTGCCATCAGATCCATCGCCGCCTGGGCTTCATCCGTGTCGAGCTGGATTTCGCCGTCTTCGTTAAAGTAGTTAACGCCCTGCTGGTTCAAAAATACGCGGTACGGAGAGTCATCCGAAGTCACCTGCACCGGCAGCATGAACGCATCTGTTTCTTCTACGACCTTTTCACCGGCGGCTACGTAATCATCCCACGTTTCAATATCGTCCGCATTTACGCCAGCTTCTTCAAACAGGTCCACCCGGTAAAATACCCCGGCCGGGCCGATGTCCCAAGGCATCGAAACAAAGTCGCCGTTTTCATCCTGGGCGGCATCCACTTTAAATTCGGTGAATTTATCCGCATGCTCGTCAAAGCCGTTTTCCGACAGGTTCATGAAGCCATCCGGAAATTGAGATTTGTAGTTTTCCAGCTGGGACGACTCGAGCGAGACAACGTCCGGAAGACCGGAACCGCCGGAGCCGAGACCGACCGTCAGCCGCTCGTATACGTCATCGGTCGAGCTGTCCTGAACCGTGATTTCCACGTCCGGGTGCTCTTCCATAAACTGCTCGGCTGCCTGCTCCAGTGACGCTGCCGCCACGTTCCACGACCACACTTCCACTTCGCCGCTCAGCTCGCCGTTATCACTTCCGCCGCCGTCGCCTCCACTGTCACCGCTTCCGCCCCCGCTGTTGCCGCTACAGGCCGTTAACAGACCAACTGACGCCGCCCCTGCTACTGCCAATTTCCAATATGATGTTTTCATGAACCCATCCCCCTCAAGTGTATTACCAGCTTTTGAAAGTCGTGTATGTAGAATGTATTAAAGCGTTTTCAAAAGTTAGTAAAATAAATTAATTAACTTAGTATTTATTAAACAGTATTTTGTAAGCGGTGTCAATTTATTTTTTGAAAAGTTGTGAAACTTAAGTGCACTTAAAATAAGAACAAAAAGTCTCACTGACATAGTTATTCACAAAAGCATTAATAATTATGTAACCCTTTATTGTGTAAAAAATTAACCCCTAGCGAGGGGTTTTCGGATCTTGAACAATATAACTTTGCCTTTCACCTTTTAAGTTTAAAATTCTTGAAGTTATCGACCATAAAAAAGTTAATATGACAGATGGATCTTTTAGACAACGACACTTACCCATTATTTCTAATTTCTATATTTTAACATATAAGGATAAAGCTTTTGAATTAAAAAAACAGAAGGAAGACCAGTATCCTTCTGGGGATTTTATTCCTTCTTTTTTTGAAAAGGTCAACTGGCCTTGCCATTACTATTTGATTACGCTGGCTTTATAGATTAATAACATTCTAACTAATTCGGCTCCTATAGTTGAGATAATCGCACCATAAACACCAATTATTGGTATAAACATAAAATTGATACCTACATTTACTAAAGCTGCTATTGAACTGCTTGAAGCAATAGATTTGG
The DNA here is from genome assembly GCF_056034385.1 of Marinococcus sp. LNHM3E3-2.2. NCBI lineage: Bacteria > Bacillati > Bacillota > Bacilli > Caryophanales > Bacillaceae > Marinococcus > Marinococcus sp. LNHM3E3-2.2. Next base: position 41,823 of record NZ_JBQLIC010000004.1, on the reverse strand, counting down.
TTTTTTTACTATAAAAAAGCTTAGTAACTGGAATGAAATAAAAACCCTTCAACATTTGAGCTCCGATTAAAAAAGGAATTAACCATATAGCCTCATTGTATTCTTCATTTGAAAGTAGTCTTGCTCCTCCCATAGCAATTGGAATAGAAATAATTCCAAAAGAAATAACAACATAAAAGAAAACCTTAAGTAAACGCTCAGCTTTTATATCTTGATTTTCTTTTTTTAATTTCACATATCTAGGCGCTAAAGCATTGTTAACACCTTCATAAAATAAGGCTAATACAGTAGAGACTTGTACTGCCAACGCGTAAATGCCTATTTCTTCAAGAGCAACGAACTTTTCTAATATAATTCTATCTGACGATTTTATAATCCAACCACTAGCTACGTGAGGTAATAATGGCAGGCTAAATAGTAAACTAGCTTTTATGTAATTGATGTTAAATGATATTTTTATATATTTTTTTTGTTTACTTATTAAAAATATAACAATTAATGCTGTAATAATTAATTGAGCTAGCAATGCACTTTCAGCGCCTAAACCTAAATAAACGATGAAATAAGTACTAACTAAGACTGTAAAAGCAGCTTTTATTATATTTATTATTACGAAAAAACCAGCTCTTTCTTGTGCGCGCAAAAGTGCCATAGGTAAAGCAAGAATTGCACTTAACCACGAAATACCAATCATATAAAAATAGTACGGAGTTATAGGAATAGAAGTAAATAAAAAACCACCAATTTGAGAGGACAATATTAATAATAAGCTTCCTAGAATTGTCGAAAACAAACAAACGAATAAAAATATAGAACCTAAATATTCCATTTGTTTATTAGTATCATTTAGATAATCATAGTAAAACCTTGTAACGGCTCCATGAAGTGATAACAATAAAAATAATTGAAACATTCCAACTAGAGTTTGAATTGTAGTCATTATCCCGTATTCGTTTGGAGCTAGGTAATTAGTGTAAATTGGAAGCATTATAAATCCAATTAAAGGGGTCATCATTGAACCTAAAGTATATAAAATGGAATTTTTCAAAAAAATATTGTTTTTAAGTTTTGAAAGCATACTAGTAATGCCCCTTCGAATAGCTATCATCAATGTCTTTCTTTTAAAATAACTTCCGCAATTTTAAAATCTAAGCTATTATCAATATCTACAGAATTTTCTTTTTCCATGATGTAAGCAAAGCTTTTTTTATCATATATAAAACTACTATCATTTAAAAACTTGGTAGCCACTATGTAAATTGCACCATTGATCCTATAATAACTAGGCATTTCTTGTCTTCTTTGTGTATAATAATTTGAATTCGACGCAAAAAAACTTTCAAGCGAATGATCATTGGGCAGAGTATTGGTTAGAAGTGGAGAATGTTCAGCTTCACAAACTGCAATAACACTTTTTGCCTCTTTTTCTTTCATAGTTTCAAAAGCTTTAATAATATCTTTAGACGTTCTTAACGGAGAAGTGGGTTGGAGTAAGGTAATTGTATCATATTCCTTCCCCATCTCTTTATACTTTTGAAGAACATTGTTAACCATGTCCCATGGAGAAGAATTATCAGCTGAAAGCTCTTTTTCCCTTAAAAAAGGCACTTGAGCGCCCCAATTCTTGGAAATATCAGCGTACAATTCTGAATCAGTCGAAACCATAATTTCATCAAATTGTTCAGACTTAATAGCCGCTTCGATCGTATAGGCGATAAGAGGTTTCCCATTTAAAAGTTTAATATTTTTATCTTTTAACCCTTTAGAACCGCTTCTTGCCGGTATAATAGCTAAATTACTCAATTTTTCCCTCTCCAAAATCGTAAAAAGTTTTTTTGAGTTCAACCTGTTCTTGCTCAAATATGTCCTTTATTGTATTAATAATTTTTAAAGAACTTTTCCCATCTCCATATGGGTTAACCACGCGTCTTGCTTTCTCTCTAAAGCTTCTACTTAAGGCTAATTGAAATGCTTCCTGAATACTTTCTTTTTTAGGTTCGCAATCAATAACACTTTCTGCCTGAATTCTTCCTTTTTGCCTATCTCCAATGTTAATCGTAGGGATACCAAAGCTCGGTGTTTCTAAAAGCCCACTCGACGAGTTCCCAATTACGCACGTAGCTCCGTGAAGGGCGCTTAAATAACGTTGCATCCCTAAAGAAGTGAAAGCTACAGCATGATCGTTTTCCTGTACATAATGATCAATCATCTTGTTTATAATTCGACCATTCGCATCAGCATTTGCTTTCGTGAAAATAAACTTTATATTTGGGTACATGCTACAAACGTCAAGTAAAGCTCGAAATTGGCTTTCGACATAATCATCTTCAAGTGTAACAGGATGAAAAGTTACCATTGCGTATTCCCCATCGAGTTTAAAATTAATAGATTCAGACAGTTCGTCTTTAGATAGGAAGCTTTGATTAATTATGTTTTCAACACCTAGACCACCGACCTGGTACACCCTATCAGGATGTTCTCCTAACTGTATCACTCGTTTTCGATAAAGTTCTGTGCTGGTAAAGTGTAAATAACTTAATTTCGTCACAGCATGGCGAACTGCTTCATCAATAGCCCCCTCAGTCGTTTCCCCTCCGTATAGATGAGCAATAGGAATTCGTTCGTTCATTGCAGCAATACAGACTGACAATGTTTCATAACGGTCTCCCAGTACAAGGAGCATATCTAAATTGTTCTTTGCAAAATAGTCTGCAAAACTGATTATAGCAAGGCCTGATGATTTTGATATAGAAGATGGCGTATCCGCACTAAGGAGTATCTCGATTTTGTCATCAATATTGAATCCATCTCTTTCAATATCCTGATACGTTAAACCAAATTCAGGAGACAAATGCGCTCCTGTTACTATAATTCGTAAATCAAAGAAAGCATCATCTCTTAAGCGTTCTAATAAAGGTTTTAATAAACCATATTCCGCTCTGGTAGCTGTAACTACCCCGATTTTTTTTTTCATTGTTCTATCAACTCATCTTCTTCAAAGTCACGGCTAGCTTCTTTTCCAATCACATCATACCATTTCATTGGGCTGATGCCAGTTCCAGGACGTTTTACAGTTAGGTTTTCTTGAGTAAACTTTTGCCCTTTTTGAATTGGCTCATTAGCTACAATACTTTTTCTCGCTACACCTATATTTTTCTTTTCAGACTCTGAAGGAGTTTTTTCGCCTGTACCCATTGCTACTTCCACATGGCGAATAGAATCGACCATTGTTTTTAACTGAGCAGGCTCTAGACTGGAACTGTGATCAGGGCCTTCCATTGTACTGTCTAATGTAAAATGTTTTTCAATGACTTCAGCACCTAGTGCTACAGCAGCAACTGGAATCTCCACGCCTTTAGTGTGGTCTGAATAGCCTATCGGACAGCGAAACTTGTTGTATAACGTATCCATTGCTCTTAAATTGACTTCTTCAAAGGGAGCCGGATATTCAGTAGTACAATGCAGTATGCTAATATCTTTCCCACCATGTTCATATAATACATTAACCGCCGCCTCAATGTCTTCGATCGTTCCCATTCCCGTAGAAAGTATTATTGGTTTATTTAAAGACGCTATCTTTGCTAAGTAAGGCAAATTAGTTAATTCTCCAGAAGGTACTTTCCATTTCTCCATACCTAAACTATCCAAAAATTCAATGCTTTCAAAATCAAAGCCAGTAGAAAGAAACATTATATTTTTTTCATTACAATAATGATAGATTTCTTCAAATTCTTCGAATGTAAGCTCTAAATTTTTAAGCATTTCTAATTGGCTTTCATTTTCTCCCGCCTTCGATTGGTAGGAAGCTTTTTTTGCGCTTTTAGAAGCCAGATTTTTTGAAATGAACGTCTGAAACTTAATACAATCAGCACCCGCTTCTTTAGCTTCATCTACAAGCTTTTTGGCTAATTTCAGGCTTCCATTATGATTTACGCCAGCTTCTGCAATAATAAATACACTCATTAAATCATGCCTCCTTACAAGGGCTTCCATAAGCTACTATATTAGACGGTATATCCCGTAATACATTGCTTCCCATCCCTATAGTTGTATTACTACCTACCGTAACTTGCTGTTTGATGACGCTATGAGCCCCTATGTAAGTTTCTCTTCCAATTTTCACTCCGCCACATAAAATACTCCCTGGGGCAATTTGAGAAAAAGCTTCTATAAAACAATCATGCTCAATTGTCGAAGAAGAATTTATTATAGCTCCTTCTTCAATATAAGCTCCGGCGTTAATTACTGCTTTTTTCCCTACGAAAATACCGTTAGTCAGTTTACTATAGGAACTCACCACAGACGAGGGGTCAATTATGTTAGGAAAATCAAACCCAATTTTTTTTGCTTGGGCTGTTAATTTCACTCTAACTTCAGGATCCCCTATTCCACCTACAGTTATAAATACTTTTTTGTATCCGGACTCAAATAACAACTCTAGATCTTGATCGGTTCCTACAACAGGAGTATCCAAAACTGTCTCTCCTACTTTACTGTTTGCATCGATTATGCCAATATCTTCATATTCATTCACCTGATACAAGCTATCTAAAACAGACTTACAATGGCCGCCTCCACCAATTAAAAGTAGTTTATGACCCATTTTTTTCTAATCTTTCACGCATTTTTTCCATTTCATCAACTTGTCCCATATCCATCCACGCATTTTCGCTAATTGGAAAAACGCCGATCTTTTCCCCGTTTTGTTGATACTTTTCTATAATATCTGGGAACCCTATACTTTGATTAGTTTCCAGTTCATCAATTACTTCCGGTTCCACAATATACATTCCCGTATTAGTGAAAAAAGAGAACTCAGGCTTTTCTTTCATTTCTTCAATTTCTCCTTGCTCACCAATTTCAATAACACCATAAGGGATTTTTATATTTTTTAAAGAACAAACCATAGTTATAAGATTCTTCTCCTGCTTGTGATAATTGTAGATTTTCTCATAATCTTCCTCGATTAATATGTCGCAGTTAGTTAACACAAAAGTCGAGTGTATCTTACCCTTTAAAAGGCTTAATCCTCCTCCAGTACCAAGGGGTTCATCCTCATCTGCATAAAAGACTTTGTATCCTCGTTCAAATTCATTAAAATAGGCTTTAATCATATTTTTTTTATGATTAACGATTAGATGGAATTCTTCGCTGCCCATATCAAAAAAACGATTAATAATATGCTCTGCTATTGGTACATCTCCAATAGGGATAAGTGGCTTGGGCAAAATCCGGGTATAAGGGTATAATCGCGTACCAAATCCTCCCGCCATCATAACTACAGGGATATTTAATTTGGATTTTTTCCTTACCTCATCATTCCATAGCACTACAGAGATTAAATCGTTATTCTCTGATAAAACTGGCAGAGCTTCGACGGATAATTCTTTCATTTTTTCCCTGGCGATTGCTTTATCCTTTTCGTAAATAAACTTCGGCTCATAGTTTGCTATATCCTGCACTTTAGCATCGAGGTTACCTTTTTGGAGAATCCAACGCCGGATATCCCCGTCTGTAATTGCAGCTACAAATTGGCCTTCACGTTCAACAAAAAGTATTTTCTTTGCAACTTCATCCAGCAAGGCCATTGCCTCTAACATCGTAGCTTGTTCATTAATCAAGAATTCTTTTACGTTAATATCAATCACTTCCTATTTCCATAGTCTTATTTAATTTGGCCAAACAAACATTCACGCGTTCCACGTCTTGGCTGGATAAATCTGAACTACAAGGAAGATTAACGATCAAATTTAAATAAGTCAGCGCTTTTTCAATTTGGTAAGCTTGAGCATTTTTATAAGGCTGTTGGTTATGGATTAAATCCCATATTGGTCTCGCTTGTATTTTCTCGTGTTCCAGTGAATCAATTAGTTCCCTTCTAGTCAATCCGTATTCAGAGTGCACTTTAATTGCGTAGAACCAATAATTAGGCCTAATACCTGGACGGAAAGTAAATAATTCGAGACCCGGTATTTTTTTTATTTCTTTTTGGTAGTGACTGTAATTGATAGATTTTGTTTTAATGAAGCTTTCCAGCTGCTCTAATTGTGCAAGACCTAAAGCAGCCTGCAAATTAGTCATTCTATAATTATAACCCACCTGATCATGAGTGTAATAAAGAGGATCACTTTTTGCCTGTGTGATTAAATGACGAGCTTGAGCGAGCAATTCACTATCATTAGATACAATCATACCTCCTCCACCAGTGGTCATTATTTTATTTCCATTAAATGAAAACACCCCGAATGTTCCCATTGTTCCAGCATATCGGCCTTGATATTTTCCCTTTTCATAGTAAGTTCCTATAGCTTCAGTGGCGTCTTCAATTACAGGAACATTGTATTTCTTTGCCACATCCAAAATACTTTCCATATCTGCCATATTTCCAAACACATGAACTACTACAATTGCTTTTATTTGTTTTTTAGTAGATTTGTTTTTTAATATCCCACCGGAATACTCACATTCTTCTTCAAAAAATTTTTCTAATTTATTCGGATCTAAACATAAAGAATCGTCACAATCCATAAAAACCGGTTCAGCTCCACAGTACTTTACTGGATTTACAGCTGCAATGAAGGTAAGAGTAGGAACAACCACTTCGTCGTCTCTTCCGGTTCCTATAACTTCAAGCGCAACATGTAATCCTGAAGTTCCGTTTTGGACTGCCACCGCTCCAGTGGAATTAACATATTCAGCCGTATTTTCTTCAAAGCTCTGAATGAAGGGGCCTGCAGTAGAGACCCATTCTGTTTCAATAGCTTCAGTTACGTATTTTAATTCGTTTCCCTGCAAGCTTGGTTTGGATAATGGAATAAAATTCTCACTCATCAGCTCACTCCTATATATTATATATGTCCGTTTTGTATTTATCTAAATTAGCTCTAAAGAATTCTATTGTTTCAGCTAATCCTTGTTCAAAGGTATACTCCGGCTGCCAGTCGGTTAGACTCTTAATTTTTTCGTTAGAGCCGAGCAAGCGATTAACTTCACTGTTTTCAGGACGGAGACGCTGTTCATCACATATAATTTTTGCATCAGGGTTAATTTGCGAGACTAATTCCTCTGCCAATCTACCTATAGATATTTCTTCTTGAGTAGCAATATTTATCTCTTCTCCAATTGTTTTTGGAGATTTGGCAATTTCAATAAACCCATTTGCTGTATCTTTCACAAAGTTAAAATCGCGAGTTGGAGTTAAAGAGCCTAGCTCTATTTCTTTTTTTCCTGCAAGTAACTGGGTAATAATAGTTGGAATAACGGCTCTAGCTGATTGACGGGGACCGTACGTATTAAATGGCCTTACAATTGAAATCGGCATTTCAAAGCTTCGATAAAAGGATTCTGCTAAACGGTCACCACCAATTTTTGTAGCAGAATAAGGGGACTGACCCTGGAAAGCATGATTCTCATCGATCGGTACGTATTGGGCTGTTCCGTATACTTCTGAAGTAGAAGTAATTAACAAACGAGAGGTATTAAGCTCTCGACCAGCCTGCAAAACGTTTAGAGTGCCCTTTATATTCGTATCTACATATGTATCAGGAGAATGATAGCTGAATGGGATAGCTATAAGTGCGGCTAAATGATAAACTTCATCTATATTTTTCATCGCTTCCTTTACCCCATTGGGATCACGAATGTCGCCAGCGAAGACTTCGACTTCTTCCATTACTTCTTTGGGCAATGTGTCAAGCCATCCCCAAGAGTTAAAAGAGTTGTAATAAACAAAGGCCTTCACTTTTTTGCCTTCCTTTACTAAACGTTCAGTTAAATGACTTCCAATAAAACCATCTGCTCCAGTAATAAGTATATTTGACACGAAAACACTCCTAATAATGTATTTTGAATTAAATCAGAAATTAAAAATGTAGCATTAAAGATAGCATCTATTTTTACATAATTTCATTTAGAAACTTTGTTAATTACATTTATAGCTTATAAATAATAGAAAAGATAAATAATTATTCCATTTATATTTTTTAGAAAACTAATTTCACTCAAATTTCAAGAAGATTTCCTCCCTGCTTCACGAGCACTTGACCTTAAATTAACGTTCTCTTTTTTATTAGATTCGCTATTAGAATTTTGATTTGACATAAAAGGTACTACGCCTAAAATTGGTAGAGCCAATTCTTTTTCTACATCTTGTTCAGTTTTTATAGATTTATCTAAATACTCAAGTAAGAAAGCCAATCCCAATCCAATAAGTAAACCAATAAAAGCTGCAATAATTAAATTTAAGTTTGGTTGGGGTGATATAGGTTCATTACTATTGTCGAATTGGGCTTGTGATAAAATACTCACATTATCGACATCCATTATTCCTGGGATTTCTTGCTCAAAAACCTCTGTTAAAGTATTTACTAAATTCACGGCTTGTTCTGAGCTTGAATCTTCAATAGTAATATTAGCTACTTGGGAATCCTCTTCAGCAGAAACATTAATCTTTTCTCTTAACTCACCTACAGAGATATTAGTACCTATTTCTTCAATTACTGGTTCAAGAATAGCAGGGCTATTTATTATTACTCTATACGTATTAATAAATTCCCTGTTTGATTCTAATTCTTGTGTGGTAATAGCTCCCTCGTTATTTTCTGTTTGATTAACTAATACTTGTGTGGAAGCTTCGTATTGTGGGGTCACTATAAAAAAAGTGTATATTGCACTTAGGCTCAGAGCTATAAGAATTGACACTATAATTATCATAAATCTCTTTTTAATAACCTGAATAATTTGTTGAATATTGATTATCTCTTCCATATTTTCCTCCAGAATTTGTATTGGACATTAATTGATTTAAAGCTAGACATTATTTTTGTTTTGATAATTAAAATAATTTTTTATTTCTGATAGATCATCTAATATCTTCATATTATATAATTCCATCATTTGATAACTTAAACTTTCATTGGGATTTGTATTAAAAAATTGCTTATATAGGGATACACTCTCGACACCATACCATTTATTTATATAATAACATGCAGAAGAATATCCGGTTACAACCAGATCTACTCTTTTTTTAGAAGGAATTAATTCTGCTGGTATGTGATCATCTTCGAATAAAGTTATGATTTCATTATCTACATGGCTTACATATTTTTCTTTTTTTTCACTTGGATGCGGTTTTATAATTAATTCCACGTTTTCATATTCAAGCATTTTATTAAAAAACTTCTTTAGCACGAACTCCTCTTTTTTTTCTGATAAAATTTCAAACTCTGAAAAAGGCTGTCCTATATATAAAATCCTAACATAACCTGGCCGATTTCTTTCATTTACTATCGAAGAATTTAAATTGAAATAATCATAAAGTTCTTTCATATTTTTTATTTTAATATCGCTAAAATCCATTAATTTTATAGTTTTGTTTTGCTTTTTTTCCTCAGGCAAATAATTAGGAAAACTAGCTATGATTTCATCAATTTGAGGATTCATTCCCTGATATTTATACATATAAGAAGGATACATGAAAAGTTTTCGTTTTATTAAACTTTGCTTTCTATAGAGTTTATTTTGATTATTAATAGCGTATAACCCCATACCTTCTTCAATTAATGTAATTTTTATGTTTTTTACACTAGCAACATTTATTAAAGTCTGGTTAATTATGTCATTATCTTTAAATACAATTAAATCAGTCATTCTAGTACTTTTTAAAAAATTGTTAATTGCACTAATATTTTTTTTGTTTTTTATAGCTAAATTAAATTTATTTTTAAATTTTTCTTTTCTATTTATAATTAAATTTCTATTAAGCGATTCGTCTTGTTCTATTATTTTAGGTAACGAAGAGTTTATTGAGTAGCAAACGATTACAGCATTTTCAATTTTATGATTTTTGATATATAGTTTACTAATCATTAAGTGAAAAATCGTACTAATAGAAAAGACTACCGTTCTATCCATGTTAAAAAACCTCTCTTTCTCAAACTACAGATAGTAAATAGTTTTCACCTTATTTATAATAATTATAACTTTGTGATTTTATTTTCATTAGTAAAAAATACATAACTATATAAAATAATCGATAAATATATATAATCAAATCTTCCAGTAAATACAACAGTATCCGTCATTCCACGTAACAAGAAAATTAATAATAATAGTACCGGAAAAGCTTGTTTATGTATGAGTAACTTTACAACACTTAACAATAATAATGCATATACCAACAACATAAACAAACCTAAATGAAAATGTCCTTCCAAGAAGCCGTTATGTAAATTTTCGAATCCAAAAAATAAATGTTGTTCATTCGAATTAAAGCCTAAAAATAAAGAGTTAAAGTCTAAAGTGTTAAAAAAATCTCGCCAAATTTCTAAACGAACATTTTCGAAAAAACTTTCCCTAGTTCCTCCTCTAGTAGCTATTTCAGTAACTACATTTCCTAAATTTCTGAATAGATTTTCACTATACACCAATAAAACAAAAGCTAAGCCTGTTATGATTAAATACTTTTGTTTTAAGTTAAATTTATATAAAACAATTACAATTAAAAATAATATAGAAACTATAATTCCTGCTCTACCAGAGCTCCAAATGCTAACAATTAAAGTTATCGCAGCTGGATGTATTATTACTTTTTTCCCTCTCAAATATCTAGCTAAATAAACTGAAGTTACAAGAGCCAATATAATAAAATTGACTACATTTTCACTCCAAACAATCACTTGAGCAGCTTCAACGCCTGATAAATATTGTAGAAATAAGTAACTATTTGCTATATAAAAGATTATTAGTAATAAATTATCGCTGAATTTTCCTTTCAGCAAGTAAAAAGCAAATCCCAATTGCGAAAACATTAACAGTGTGATTCTAATTAATTCAACCGAAATTTCACTAAAATATAATGTTTTTACAGAAGTAAATATCAATAAGAACAAACAAAAAAATAAAACAAATATACTTTTATTGTAGTTTACAATCAAATATCTTAATAATATTACAAGGCCCAGCATAATAGAACCAACAATGTATATGTCTTCTTCACTTAGATAATAGATTAATATCAACAATATCGATATGAAAAATAAAGGTATATTTATGAAATCATAAAAATTTAGTGTTTTTTTCATCTTATCAACTACTTTTATTTAATGATTTTAGATGTTTTTTCAATCTTTTAGCTGAAATTTCCCAATTGTTATATTCCAAAAAATTAAATGCGTGCCTTTGATCCCAATTCACTAATTTGTTCAAGTTTTCATTAAGATTAGTTTCATCTAAAACGACACCTAATTTATACTTTTCTACCATTTCTCCTAAGAAACCAATATCTTTAGTTAAAATTGGCTTTCCTAAAGTAGCAGCATTATAAGAAGTAAATGGTACGGACTGATCGTTATAAACTCGCCAATAAAAATCAATATATTCGCTTAAATCTTTTTCATTCACACGAGTTCTTTCGTTAATAAATAGTACTTTGGGGTTCTTTTGTAATAATTCATATACTTTTTGATCTTTGTCTTTCATGTCTTCGCTAACTTCACCTACAAATATTAGGAATATTTCATAATGTTTTAAATTAGGATTGTCCAATAGGTTAATAGCTTCTTCATAAGAAATATTTTTAGTATTTGCCGAAGATATACATAAACCAATTAATTGTTTTTTTTCTTTATTCTCTCTAACTTGTTTTGTAAAGTTTTTAATTTTTGCAGTGATTATTTCTTCTTCTTTTGTAACGAGTGGTAAATAGGAGCCAAAAGTAATAAAATCTAAGTTATTAGTTTTTGTATTTAGGTATTTCTCTGCTTCTTTTATCAACAGTTTGTCAGTCACTAAAACTTTTTTTGAGAATTTAACAAATAATTTTCTTCTTAATTTTGTTAAAAACGGATAGTATTCTTTTGACTCCTTGTCAACATTATGACAAATCCAAATTAAATCTATCATCAAGAACTTACATATCAAAATCGAAAGAATTTCTGCTATCATTCTTAAGACAGTCTTAAATAACGAAGAATAATCATTTAAATATCTATATATTAATGTCTCAGGTCTACCTTTAGTAGTTATATTTTTCAATAGCATTAATGGAGTTACTATTGGAGAATTGCTTATTGTTTGAAGACAATAACCTAACTTTTTCATTTCCTCAGATAATTTTAATGATTTAATATCTTCAAACTGAATTAAGCTATACTTCATTTTGATCACCTTCTTTCGAGAATTCTTGATTAGCATCGATATAACATTTTGAAATAAAGTGAGCATATAATTAAGATTTGATTAAACTTCTAGCTTTTAAGATTTTTTTATAATCAAAGAAAGTAAATAGTATGTAAATTGCGCTTTTAGGAGTAATTCTATATTTTATAGCTTTTTTACAATAATTTCTAGCCAATTTATTGTTATTATTTCTTAAAGCTGACGTAGCAATCTGCAAGCAAAAATCACTTTTTCTTATTTTAGTTTCTTTTTTCGACAAAGTATTAAATAAATTTATATATTTTTTTTCTATATAGTTCATTGCTCGAATATACTTTTCAGTTTGTGCTGATATTTGATTGTTGCCAATATCGTTATAGTAATATACACAAGCGTCAAGAACTACTCCTATTTTTGTTTTTTGACATATCCTTATCCATAAATCGTAATCTTGTTTAGCTTCTAATCCTGTATCGAAAAACCCACACTCATTTAGCAACTTTTTTTCTACCACTACTGAAGACGTCGTTCCGATAAAATTTTTAAAAAGTATTTTTTTTGATAAATCACCCTTTTCTTTAGGGTAAGAAAAATAAAATAACTTTTCTTTTTGATAAATTAATTTGCTTCCTGTGTAAACTAAACCCAATTCTTTGTCATTTTCAATTAATTCCATTTGTTGTTCTAGTTTATTTGAAGTCCATTCATCATCATCGTCTAGAAAAGCAATATATTCAAATTCTGCCATTTCTATGCCGAGGTTTCTAGCATGGTTTCCTCCTTTAGGTACCTCATAAGAAATAAATTTCACTTTGTTTTCTTCTTTTTCAATTTTCTTCATTTCATATTCTGTTTCATCAGTTGAACCATCAGAAATCACAATTATTTCAAAATTTTTAAAAGTTTGCTTTAAAACACTATTTACTGCCCTAACAACAGAATTAGCCCTGTTATGAGTTGGAATCACTACGCTAACTTCCATTAAAAAACCTTCTTTCATTTAGTACATAGTTGTATTTTTTAACAGGGGAACATTTAATTTTCGCAAAGACAATCATCTTATTTCACTGAATTTTTCCTTAAGAATGAATTAGATAGCCATTTTAAAAACCACATGGGAGAGATAAACATAACTAGTTGGGCAACGGTGACAATCGCTAAGTCTTTTATAGAGCAATGACCTCTTCTCCATATTATATACTCAACTTTTATATAACTTTTACAGTTATCCCAACTTTTTCTTCTCTGGAAGCTGTCGGAATTTGAGCGAAATAATAAAAGAGATTCATTAATATTTGCAGCTTCACAACCTCTATTTATCATTCTGGAAAACAAATCAAGATCCTGCTTTCTTCGCAACTCTCCATATCCTCCGCATCTCAACACTTCTGATTTTTTAAACATTACCGTAGGGTGGTTAAATGGACTTCGTCTTCTAATAAATTTTGTGATTCCTTTGTGAGTGGAGGGAACTATTCTTGAAGAAACAGTATTAGCTGGATCCTCGTAGAATTCATCGATATTGGTTCCTACTATACAAAGGTCAGGATTTTCTTTAAATTCACTAATTTGTTTTTCACAACGCTCTGGTAAAGAAATATCATCTGAATCCATTCTAGCCACTAACTCATTGTTGCATTTTTCCAAGCCAATATCTAACGCTTTTCCTAAACCAATATTAGTTTCTAATTCAATTATGTTAAATAGATTTGGGTATCTTCTTCCATACTGATCTATTGTTGAATCTAACTCTACATTAAGTTTTCCGTCTTTTATAATTACAATTTCGCTTGGTTGCAGTGTTTGCTCTAACATACTGTTAATACTGGCTTTTAGAAAGTCTACTTTCTCTTTATAATAAACTGACATCAACACACTATAATTATGTTTATTCATTAATTTTATTCTCCGATTTTATTATTGATTCTTTAAAAGTGTTAACTCTGTAATTCATTTTATATTCACTCATGTTTTTAGAATATGCTAAGTCACCAAAAAGTTTATAAAAAATATTAACCTTTTTACTTAGTAATTTTATAAATGGATTAAAGATTTTTGTCAGTACGATATTTTTGCCATTCACTTCAGCAATTAATCTAACTAATTCGCTGGTCTTAATGTATTCTTTATTTTGGGGAAAGAACATGCCATTTTCTTGATGTTCTATTATTAACCTTACAAATTCGCAAAGATTATCAATATAAATTACACTGCGTTTATTTTCAACATCAGGAAATATAGGCGTTTTCTTAGCTAAGCTAGCCAACTTAGGATAGTTCCCTTTAGAATTTTCGCCATAAACCATGGGTGGACGAATAATAGCCACCTTAAATTTTTCACTTTCTAATGAAACAATACCTTGCTCGGCCTGGAGCTTACTATCGCCATAAAAGTCTTTGGGGTGTGGGATCGTACTACTAGTAATCATACCGTTATTTAAAGCACTGTCCCCATAAACTATAATGCTGCTCATAAAAATAAACTGCCTCACACCATCCTGCCTGGCTTTTTCAGCAGCTTCTATAGTTAAGTCACGATTCACTTTATAATAAAGTTCTTTTTGTTTTTCATCTGAAGATACATGAGCGATGCCGGCTAGGTGCAAAATTGCATCGTAATTGGAGAAATTTGCTTTTTTCCAGGACTCATCCCGTAAGCTAATTGTTTCTACTATGTAGTCGTTCGAATAATGTTTTAACCATTTTTTTAAGCTACTTCCTATATAACCATTGCCACCCGTAATTAAGAGCCTTTTCATTCACACAAACTCCTTTTATGAATCAGCTTTTCCTTCTTTAACGCCGTCACTTTTGATAACCCCTAAAAATGTTTTAACCAGTATTTTAAAATCAAAAATTAAACTTCTTTTATTTACGTATTCGCCGTCCAGTTGAGCTTTAATGTCTATTGGCAGTTCATCTCTTCCATTTACTTGAGCCCATCCTGTTAGGCCAGGCTCTACATAATTTGCTTCATATTTATCCCGTTCTTCAATTAAATCATATTGATTCCAAAGCGCTGGCCTTGGACCAACTAGGCTCATATCGCCTTTTAAAATATTAAACAATTGAGGGAGCTCATCCAGACTGGTTTTTCTTAAAAACGAGCCCATATTAGTGATATAGCTTTCCGGATTTTCCAGCAAATGCGTTGGTGTATCTTTTGGCGTATCAATTTTCATCGTTCTAAACTTTAAAATATAAAATGGAACTTTGTCTTTGCCAATACGCTTTTGCTTAAATAAAATCGGTCCTTTAGAATCCAGCTTAATCATCAGAGAAAGCAACACGATTAAGGGCATTAATATACTTGTTGCTATTAAGGTTAGATCAAAGTCTATTATCCTTTTTAATATTGAATATTTTTTCATGGTAACACCCTTTACTATTTTTCGTGGAGCACTTTAAATTATTTAGTTATTCGCGTTAGCCTTTTTATTAACTGCTGAAAGGTGTTTTCGCTCTTCACTTTCTCCTCTCGCAATTTCAAGCACCCGTTTCGTTATATCATTTTTCTCAAGCGTTTCACATTTTTTAGTGAAATTAATAACTTCATTGATATTTATCTCACTCGATTTCCCAACGTAAATTTTTGGATAGACCTGCTCTTCATGAACCTCATCCTTACTAAGAAGCTCTTC
Organism: Marinococcus sp. LNHM3E3-2.2; assembly: GCF_056034385.1. Lineage (NCBI taxonomy): Bacteria > Bacillati > Bacillota > Bacilli > Caryophanales > Bacillaceae > Marinococcus > Marinococcus sp. LNHM3E3-2.2. The sequence goes on along the minus strand of NZ_JBQLIC010000004.1, from coordinate 26,024 downwards.
ATACATTTTTTCCCCTGGGCGGATTCCGCTGAAGTTAATACCAATTTCGTCCACCGTATAACCAGAAAGCTTGATCAAATTTTTCGCAAGATCGACAATTTTTACCGGCTCCCCCATATCAAGCACAAAAATTTCTCCCCCCTTCGCCAGAGCCCCGGCCTGGATAACCAATCTCGATGCTTCAGGTATTGTCATGAAGTAGCGGATCATCTCAGGGTCTGTGACCGTTACTGGTCCGCCATTTTGGATTTGCTTCTTAAACAACGGAATCACGCTGCCTCGGCTTCCCAGCACATTGCCAAAACGAACGGCAACAAACTTTGTATTGCTGATCGTATCCATATGCTGCACAATCATTTCAGCTAAGCGTTTTGTCGCGCCCATCACACTTGTTGGGTTCACCGCTTTGTCGGAAGAAACCATTACGAATGTATTAACTCCGGCTTTATCAGATGCTTCTGCCGTATTTTTTGTGCCCAACGCGTTATTTTTCACGGCTTCCTCCGGATTACGCTCCATGAGCGGCACATGTTTGTGGGCAGCTGCGTGAAACACTACGTGTGGTTGCCGGTTTTTAAAAATCTGCAACATTTTATCTTTGTCCTGAATGTCAGCAATTTCCGTTGAAACATTTAATTCGGGCAGGCTGTTTCTAAGCTCCATTTCAATGGTGTAAATGCTGTTTTCTCCGTGGCCGAGAAGTACAATTTCTTCCGGTGAAAAACGTGCAATCTGCCGGCATATTTCTGAACCGATGGAACCTCCGGCTCCGGTCACCAGTACTCGCTTATTGGAAATTGAATCGGCTATACCTTCTACATCTAATTCAACAGGCTCGCGCCCCAGTAAATCTTCTACATCCACATCTTTAAACTGGGTAACTTCCACTTTGCCAAGCATAATGTCTTCCATACGAGGCAGTGTCTGTGTCCTTACCTTAGTATCCGCACACACATTAACGATCTGGTTTAATTCTTCACTTTCCAGTGAAGGCACTGCAATAATAATATGTTCAATTGAAAATTCTTCTACTGCTTTTTTTACACCTTTTATCTCACCGTAAACTGGAAGATCCATGATCTCAAGACCCTGTTTCGAAGGATTATCATCCAGAAAGGCAACAGGAAGCAATCCTGAACTTGCTTCCTGTTTTAACTGTCTGGCCACCATTGTTCCTGCTGACCCGGCGCCCACGATCAATGTCCTTTTTCCGTCTTTGTTATTGGTAATATACGCATCTCGGAACAAGCGCCAGGCCATTCTGGATCCGCCTATTAAGATAACATGTGCCATCCACGTCATAATTAGCGTGCGCACATAAAATTCCTGGAATACAGCTACCTGCATTAATCCTGTGGCAACTACAGAAATAGTGACCGCGTAAACAATCGATTTAATTTCAGTCGCACTCGCATATTCCCATGCTTTTTTGTAAAGCTTGAAATAGTAAGCACAAATATGATGCACGATTAATAAAAAGATCGAGCTCGCAACTAAAACATTGTCTACAGGACGTATATCAGCTGCCAGTATAAAGTTACATACAAATATGGAAAAAATGACAATAGCTGAATCCAGACAAACTAAAGTCAGCAACCTTTGCTTTAACCCCATGGTGTTCTCTACTCCTTCGTATAAGTAATAAGTAAATCTTAATACCAACTAATTCCTTCTTTAGAACAATCAATGCGCGTTTTTTATGTATTGGATGAATAATATTCATTTACAGACTTGATCTTGTCGGGTTAATACAATAAAGTATTATACATCAATTCTTTCATTATGTAATTCGGGTACATATTTTATAAAATCAAAACTATAATTAATATTTTAATACAAAGCTATTTTCCTCTTAATTGGCAATAATTTCAACCGTAGAATCCAATTTTTTAGGAAAAAACTCCTAAACTATAACTTTGTAACGCTTCTTTCAGCTCGTGCGAACCTCATGATGCGTAACATAATTTTCCTTCATTCATTTCACAATAGGATTCATTTGTTATATGATGAATATGTTTTCTTAACTCGTAAAATATTAAAATGATAAAGTGCTAATTAAAAGTCAGCAGATAATAACGGAGGTATCTATAAATGATATTGGTAACAGGAAGTAATGGCTTTGTAGGGATGCATACAGTGGAACGCCTGCTAGAAGAAGGCTATGAAGTCGTCGGGGTGGATAACAATAACGATTACTATGACGTGAACTTAAAGTATAGCAGACAGGAGCGCCTGGAAAAACACGACGAATTTCACTTTCATGAAATAGACCTGGCTGATGCTGCTGCACTTCAGGATATTTTTCATACATATACGATTACGGCGGTTATTAATCTGGCCGCGCAGGCGGGCGTGCGTTACAGCCTGGAGCGTCCGGATAAATACATTCAGTCCAATATCGTCGGCTTTTCGAACATTCTGGAGATGTGCCGCCACCATCAGGTAGAGCATTTGATTTACGCTTCTTCAAGTTCGGTATACGGCGCAAACAAAAAGATGCCTTTCTCTCCGGAGGACGGAGTGAATCACCCGGTCAGCCTGTACGCGGCGACGAAGAAATCGAACGAGCTGCTCGCGCATACGTACAGTCACCTTTACGATTTGCCAACTACCGGCCTGCGGTTCTTCACAGTTTACGGAACCTTCGGACGCCCGGATATGGCGTATTTCAAATTTGCCAATAAAATCGTGAATGACGAACCGATCCAGGTGTACAACAATGGTGACATGATGAGAGACTTCACCTATATTGATGATATCGTGGAGGGCATTGTGCGTCTGGTTCCGGCAGCTCCGAGCGGAGATCCCGAGTGGGACGCCAAGGATCCTGATCCGTCGACGAGCTACGCTCCCTACCGTGTACACAACATCGGCAATAACCAGCCGGTTGCCCTCATGGAGTTTATCGAAACCCTCGAAAAGCACCTGGGCATGGAAGCCCGCAAGGAGTACCTGCCGATGCAGCCGGGAGACGTGCAGGCCACCTACGCGAACATTGACAGCCTGCAGAAGGCTGTCGGATTCAAGCCGGTCACCTCGCTCGACGAAGGCATTGGAAAATTCGTGGAATGGTATAAAAACTATTATCCGGAGTATTTCTCTGTGCAGTCGGCTTCTAAAAACCAGTCCAATCATTAAACACAAGAAACCAGCCTGCCGACGATTGTCAGCAGGCTGGTTTTCATATTCTATGTATTTCTTTAAGCGGAAAAACTTATGAAGGCTGTGGCTTAATGTTAGCTTTCCTGAGACCAAAACGGTGGACCATAATCAGTGTCTGCTCCATCGTATGTATCGTATCAGAAGTCACGAAGGTAGCTTTCATATTCTCCCCAAGCAGCACCTGCTTACCTACGTCCAATGACTCTTCTTTCACTTCGACGATATATTCCAGCCCTTGCGGCGGCTGCTCTTCCGAGGCCATATATACGTTCTGCCATTCGGTTTCTTCGAGTAGCTCCTGCATTTGATTCCATTGCACGTAATTGCGGATCAGCCGGTTCATGTCTTCGTACATGTAATGGTCTTTATTCACCTGGTAATAGCGCCGGTTCTGCACCGGACGGCCGGTGATCAGTTCCATCTCGCTCAGCCGCTTCAGTTCCACGCGTATTGCGTTGGCCGAATCGTTGAACTCGCGGACAATTCTTCGCAAATACGTTTCCTCCTCGTATAAAAAAAACTTCACGAGTAACCGTAATCTTGTTTTGGATGTGACTAATTGATGCAGCAACGATTTTCCTCCTCCGGCGGCGATAATTTCAGCATATCTATTTTTATTTCTATTCATTAAGCCTACACACGATTTTGTTCCTATTTAATCCATCGGCTTTTTTCACAGGATTCTGAAGGTCATTTGCAAAGTAATTTCAAAAATCCTTTTTGTTATGTTCTTTTCTGCATGCAGAAAAAAGCGTTGCGTGGTCGCACTACGCAACGCTTTTTTCCCTTGTAGAACTATTTCTTTATGAAGTCTTTTGTTTGGAAACCGTCATACCTTTGCCTTCTGGTTGCGTGATTTCTTCTAATTCAATCACTTCTTCGGACCTGTCTTGTTTTTGATCGGCAATAAAAGTGATAATACCTAGAACCGGGAGGCCCAGTTCGTTTTCAATATCCTTTTCCTCTTTAATCGACCGGTCAAAGTATTCGCGTACAAACGCAAATCCGATACCGATCATCGCGCCAATCAAAAGAGCAAGCGCTATATTAAAAAGCGGCTGCGGGGACACCGGCTCTTCCGCCTCCGATGCCTTCGCCGGTGCGAGCACGCTCACATTGTCCACACTCATAATCTGTGGCACTTCGCGCTCAAACACCCGGGCGGTCGTATTTGCGATCGCAACCGCCGTTTTCGCATCCGTGTCCTCTACCGTAATCGAGGCCACCTGCGATTCATTCTCTCCCGCTACGGTAATCTGTGACTGCAGCTCTTCCACGGTTTGATTCAGGCCGGCCTCCTGGATTACCTGCTCGAGAATCGGTGCGCTCATGATAATGACGTTGTACGTGTTTATATACGCCAGGTTCGCTTCCAGCCCGGTACCGGGTGCTGCGTTCTCCTCCGGCTCCTGATTCACAAGAATTTGCGCCCGGGCTTCGTACACCGGCGTCATGAACAGATACGTGTACGCTGCTCCAACCGCGCCCCCGATGATAGCGAAGGCTGCGATTGCCAGAGCGTATTTTTTCAGGACGCTCAATATCTTTGCTGCGCTCATGGTTTTTTCCATACGACCCTCCTGGGCGTTTGACTTGGAGTGAGATGCGTTTTACGTACGTATTCAAGCAGCTCTGTGAAGGATGCCCGTGACCCAGTAAAGCTCCACTGCTCCGTCAGTCGCCGGGCTTCTTCGGCAGCTCTTTTGCGTTCCAGCTCCGTGAAAGTCTTTTCTATTGCCCTGGCTATTTGCCTGCTGTCATCGGGATGGACGGTGTAGCCGTTCACGCCCTCCTTCACGAGATCGGGCGCGCATCCGCAGTTTTCTGACACTATAACCGGCAGACCCGCAGCCAGCGCTTCGTTAACGACCAGCCCCCACGGCTCTATGAGGGAGGGAAGGATAAACGTATCCCCAAGCATATAATGCTGGAATACCTCCTCCTGCCGGGTTAGGAACCCGGTAATGATCAGCTTCACTCCTTTTTCCTTTGCCCAGGCCTGTAGCTCTTCTTCAAGCTCGCCGCCGCCAATAACAAATATCGTTACGGGCGTTTCCATTATGCTTAATGCTTCGATCACCTTTGACATATTTTTAATCGCGATCAGCCGGCCGGAATACACGAGCACCTGCTCCTCCGGCGTAAGACCGTATTTGTTTCGCAGCTTTTCCCGGTAATACTCGCGGTGCCGGGCGAGTTCCTGAATGGCACGGCCATCCACCGACAGATACTGGTTGTAGATGCGTGCTTCCGGATAGCCGAACACACGGGCAAAGTAGCGCCGGCTCACTTCCCCGTTCCCAAAAATGGCAGCGGAATGCTCGACCACGAGTGCTTTCAGCTTATGCTTGTAGCCGCCGGGCTCCTCCTGCAGCCTTGGGAGGCTGATCCCGTCATACAAAAGCACGTACGGCTTCCGGTACATCCGGCATAGGAGACTGAGTGCAATATAAGTTGGCTTTTCATATCCACCGATCACTATCAGATCATGGGTGCTCACAATATGGTGCAGTCCGGCGTTCATCCGTCCCGCTTTGCCGAGCTGAACGCCGGGAAGATCAATTTCGTTATACCCTTCAGCCGCAGTCATCTTCCAGGCCCGGTTTTTACTTGGACGGTCAGTGTAATACACCGTGATTTCGGTATCCGGAATACGGGCAAATTCGTTCCACTGCAGCGTCCGGTACGGGGCCCGCAAGTTAGTAACAAAAGCAATTTTCATCTGGCTGCTCCTTTCTATCCATTTCCCGCTTCAGCTTGCGTTTCTTTTTAATACCATATTCAGGCACGTCCAGACGATAATTTTCATATCAAGCAGTGTGCTGCGCGTTTGAATATACAGAAGATCGAGCTGCACCATCTCTTCAAATCCGACGCTGTTGCGGACGGTCGCCTGCCAGAGGCCGCTGCATCCCGGCTTCACGTTCAGGCGCTGCATGTGGTACTCACTGTAGTATTTGACCTCACGCGGAAGCGGCGGACGCGGGCCGACCAGACTCATGTCGCCCTTTACCACGTTCCACAGCTGAGGCAGCTCGTCGATGCTCGTTTTTCGGATCCACCCGCCGACTTTGGTAACGCGAGGGTCCTCGGCCATCTTAAACATCAGGCCGCTTACTTCGTTTTGATCCTGCAGCGCTTCCCACCGTGCTTCGGCGTCTGTCGCCATCGAGCGGAACTTATACATCGTAAACGGCGTGCCGTCTTTTCCGCAGCGAGTCTGTTTAAAAAATACCGGGCCTTTCGGATCTTCGAACTTAATCAGCAGCGCAGTTAACGTAAACAGCCAGCCAAGCAGGATGATTCCGGCAGCGGCCAATACAAGATCGGCCAGGCGCTTCGTTGCCCCGTAATACCGCTTCGTCTGTACGGCCTCCAGAGACGGGTGGGCTTCCTTCACAATGCCATCGGCCTGTCTTTTTGTTTCCATCAGCATGTTCCCCTTCCGGTTGGATTTTTATGAAGGCTTTGCCTTTGTCCCCGGCATCACAGCTGCCTGCTTTTCGCGCGTCAGATCCTCAAACAGCGTGCGGTACTTTCCGATCGATACTTCTCTCGTTAAATGCTGGTCCAGATAAGCCCGTCCGGCCCGACCCATTGCTCTCCGGTCTTCGGCATCCATGTGATACATGGCTGCGATCGCTTCTTCCACTGCTTCGTAATCATTCGGCTCTGCCACCAAACCGGAATTGCTCATCCGCAGCAGCTTTTCCGCTTCGCTGCCCGCTTCGAGCACACCGATCGCAGGCTTCCCGGCGGCCATGACGCCGTAGATTTTGCTTGGCACCGACACCCCCTTAATCCCTTTCTGATTCACGATTAAATGCACGTCCGCTGCGTTTAACGAATATTTGATGAATTCGAACGGCTGATATGGCAGAAAAATTACATTGGTGAGATGATGCTTGTTTACAAATTCCTGCATTTCCGCTTTTTTCGCCCCTTCGCCGATAAAAACGAACCTCATATCCGGGTAGCGATAAAATTTTTCGGTCAGCCGGATCAGGTTTTCCAGATCATAATACAGGCCGAGGTTGCCGGAATACATGACGATAAATTTGTTCTCCAGGCCGTGTGTGTGCAGAAACTTCTGGACCGCCGGGTGCGTTTTGTCGAGTGGGACAATTTCTTTTTCGTTCGTCCAGTTGTTGATTACGCTGTGCATCGGAGGCTTTCGTTTACCAAAACGGCGGCGGAGCGTTGCGCGCATGTCTTCACCAACAACGACCACATGATCAGCAAAGGCACAGTTAACGGTATCGACAGCCTTCGCCAGCCGGAGCACCGTCTGGTTTTTCACGTAGCCGGCCGCTTCAGCCTGCTCCGGATTAAAATCCTGAATATTGTATACGTGCTTCGCCCGCTTGATGACTTTGCCGATCGTGCCGAGCAGGCCGCCGAGCACCGGCGGCTGCGAGATCGTGTACACAAGATCTACATCTTTTTCCCGCTGCAGCGCTCGCAGAGCACGCAGGAAGTAGAGCGCCACGTATTTGGCCCGGCTCGCCTTCGAATTTTTATTAACCCGGGGGAGCGGCACGCGAACCACTTTAATCGGACCGTGATAATCGACCCCTGAAGGCCCCTGCGCAGAGGCTCCTGCGTATCCGGGCTGCGCAGCGATAACGGTAATCGTAAAGTCTTCAGCCAGCTCCTCGCACAGTTCGGTCATCAGCTGGCCGGTGGAAGCAAGGTCGGGGTAAAAGTAGTTGATCACAAACACCAGTTTTTTCATCCAAGCTTCTCCTTTGCTGAAGATTCGGCTGCTTCCGGCGGCGCTGCTTCCGGGACGGCCCTCTGAAATATCTTGTGAATCCGATCGGTATAGTCTGTTTCTTTAAACGAGTGCATGGCATACGTCCGGTTGACCCGGGCTGTTTTCTGAAGATCACGGATGCTGATATCCTGGAGCAGCCGGGCGATGGCGTGCGGCGCCTGCTTGGGGACAAAATAGCCGTTCTCTTCTTTAACAATATCCGGAATGCCGGCATGCTTTGTCGTAACGACCGAGAGCCCGTTCGCCATCGCTTCGATGACCGAAATCGGCTGGCCTTCGTTCGGGTAGTAGGTGGGAAGAATAAATACGTTGCACTTGCGCAGCAGTTCTTTTTTCGCTTCGCCGCCAACTACGCCGTGAAACACGACGTTGGTTAACTCGTGCTCTTCAACCATCGCCTTGAACCGCTTTTCTTCCTTCGGGTCAAAAAAAGCACCCGCAAAATGAAAGGTCATTTCCGGGTGGTCCTTTGAAAGACTCGCCGCCTTCAGTACGTCCAGGTAGCCCTTGGATGCAATAAAGTTACTTAAAAACAGCACTTGCTTGCCGTTCATCGTCTCTATTTTTGTCTCCAGCTCCTCCTCGGTGAGCAGTGCTTCCTTTTCCACAAAGTTTTCGCAAATGACAAGCTTTTCATTTGGGATAATCGGCTGAAAGAGCGCTTTTAAGCTCTCGCTTAGCACGACCACGCAGCTCGCTTTGGGAAGCAGCTGTTCGTTCAGCTTTCGCTGCAGCGGATTTATCTCGCCGAGCAGCTGTTTAAAGTAGCCGCCGTGATAATGAATAATCACCGGGCGCCTTTTCCCCAGCATGATCGCAAGCAGCAGCAGGTCCCGGGCATTGCCGCCTTTCGAATGGGAAATCGTGAAGTAAAAAAAATCGCAGTTGGAAGTGGCAAGCTTTCGTATCGTCGAAAAAATACGCCTGTTATTAGTAAGATTGATTGTCTGCATATCGTAATCAGCCTGAAGCTCTTTTGCGTCGGCTATCTTGAAGAGAGCCTTTGACAAACCGTGTACCGGCGGGGGAAACTGGCCGACGAGTGCCGCTTTCGTGCGCATATGCTCTCACCTCCTTGGGGTTTACCAGAAACGGCCGCTTTCGGAGCGGCTTTTCAGCCATAAGCTCGTGAACGAAGAAATACAGGACGGCGGTAATGATCATATAAAACGACATTTTAAACATCGTAATCGGGTCATACGCGAGCCAGCGGGGGAATGTGGTGAGAATGATGATGCCGACGAAAATAAACAACGGGTGGCGGACATTCGCCAGTCTGTTCAGGATCACTGCGATCACTGCCGCAATCGCGACGATCCCGCCAAAGCCGAAAAAGTAAAAAAAGTAGCTGGCGATAAATCCGCCGCCCCCGGCCGGCGATATTTCCGACAGGTAATTGCTCAGCTCTGCCTGTTCAAACGGAATGCGGCTCGTCGGAAGAAAGATCCGCATCACAAACGCTGCAGTTGCAGCCATCCGGTCACCGGCACCAAGCAGGCCGTCCTGCAGCAGCCCCGAAAACAGAGTGGAGTTGTACAGTACTTCGCCGGCATTGCTCGGCATGTAGCTGCCCTCCGAGTAGCTGCTGAGGCCGAAGTTAATGCTTCCCGGGTTCTGCAGATAAAACGAAATATTCGCCCGGATGCGGCCGAACACCATAAACACGTAATAGATGAGACCGCCGCCGGCAAGCATCATCACGGGCGAAAGCCGTTTTTCCCAGAATAGAATAAACAGCAGCATCCCGACCTGGAGCGCTTCGATCCGGCCGCCAAACAGAATCATTTTTGCGATATACAAAAACGAAAGCCCGAGCAGCAGGACATTCGCGTAAGGAATGTTTTTCGAGTAGTAGTAGCCGAGTATTATAAACAGCACTACGTACTCCGAAATCGCGAGACTCCCGAAGGTTGCCTGTGAATTCATCCCGTACCCGCCGGACTCCAGAATGTTTTCACCCGATTTCCCGAGCACAATTATGACCGTAATCGCGGCAAGGCTCACAAGGTACAGGGCCCAGTTGGACTTCCGCTCCAGCCGGTCAGCGATATAGACCGGAGCCGCCGGCTTCCGGGTAAACAAATAAAGCACGAGCAGAAACAGCGACATGATCAGAAGCGTTTTATCGTAATACATCGGATAAAAGTAATCGTCGTAGTACGTCGTTTTGTACCCGCCGTAGTACACGTAGGCGAAGTTCGTATAGTACGTGCTCATAAATACCACTAAGAGCATGACGGCCTTAAACCTTCGCAGGTGGTAAATAAAATGAACGATGATCAGCAGATTGGACGCCACCGCGAGAGCGGGGCTGCCGTTAATGAGCAGCAGAAGCGCGATAATCTGCACACATACGAGAACGTATTTCGTAAACATCGGCGTACCTCACTTATCTGCCATGGGTTTTCTGGTACTCTAAATACTTGACTCCGAGCAGGCCGGCCAGGTTGCCGGCACCCATATACACGTACTGCAGGGCCTTGACCCGCTCGTGCTCCCAGCGGAAAACTGCCGGTACGTACAGGAGAAGCCCCTGGATGATTCGGCCGCTCCCGACGATGGCCCGGCTAGCTTTTGCCCTTCGTGCATTCGCTTTTGCCCCGGTGCAGAGGGCGAGCGTGTTGCCGGAGCGGTAGGCCCGCTGCAGCACCCACTGTCTGGTTGTGCGTGTAGCTGGAATCCGGTCAAAAACGATGGCTTCCTCCGCGCAGATCATCGTATACGACTCCTGCTCCAGCTCGGTGAATAAAAACGTGTCGGATCCGCCCGTAAGCGCGAGCGCTTCGTTAAACCGGTAGCGGTCAAAAATACTCTTTCGCATCAGCAGGTTGTTGGTTGCCGCCCGCCGGATCGGATCCCCGGTACGCCGCTCCTGGCCGCTAAAAAAGCCGCCACGGATCACCCAATCGGGTGCCTGCTGTTCAAACACGCTCACGACCTTGCCTTCCACCACGTCTGCGTCGTACACGTGACGGGCGACAAGCAGCTGTTCGAGCCAGTCGGACGCCGGGGTTTCATCATCATCAATAAATACGACAAAATCTGTGTCTCCGGCCAGACGGACCGACGTATTCCGCGCTGCCGGTATGCCCCTTTTCGGCTCCACACCGTAAATGAGCGGATACGGGTAGTTGAGTGGAAGCGTTGCAGCTGCGCTGCCTTCGGCGTCGTTATCAACAACGACGACTTTTAATTCGGGGTGGTGATGGTCCCATGTCTGTTCCGCAATGCCCTGAAGCAACGACTGTAATCCTTCCGGACGTTGATACGTAATAATACATACCGCAAGCTTCATTTATTCCTCCCTCTTTTCTACGACGGGAATGTCTGCTTTCATTTTCAGCACCAGAATAATGCTGAACAACAGCTCACTAAGCATAAGCCCGACGAGCGCTCCCGCTTCCCCGAACGCCTGCACGGTCACAGCGGTCATGCCCACCGTAATGACAGCAACAGCCATGCCTGATTTGGCAAGCATTTTAAAAAGCAGTGCCGACTGAAAATAATTGGAGTAGTTGACGCGGATGAGCTGAAACAAAAACACGAGCATCCATAAAAGCACATACTCCTGAATGCCCTGGTACGCTTCCGGAAACGCTCCGGAAGGCACGATCGAAAGGACGGCCAGCAGGACGAGCGTATACACGAGCAGAATAGCGACCGAAGCTCCCATCCCCTGATACATTAGCGTCTCAGCCCGCCCCGGACGTTCGTGCACCATTGTCTTGCTGAGGAGCGGTCTCATTACGTTGCTCCAGCTCGAGATAATGAGCACAATCGGCGTCATAAGCAGCTTGGCCGCCGCAATATAGGCGACTTCGGTAACACCGAGCATCAGAAAGAGCAGCAGCAGGTAGGCGTTTCCCTGCAGCCAGCTGCTCGTTGCCCCGAACAGGCTCCACTGCGACAGCTTCCACGTGTCATGGAATTTCTTCCGGATTACCTGCTTCGGCGGTAGATGCACTGTGAACTGGTACATTTTTTTAACTGAAACGAGCAGCGACGTCACACCGGTGATTAAAAACATAAGCGATACGTATACAATATCGGTGTACACAGCTGCGCCGATCGCTATGAGGGCGGCCACAGCGTACACGCTATCCCGTTTGAGCGCTTTCTGGGGAAGCAGCTGTGCGTACTCTTCGGTGCGGAAATATTCCCGAAGAAGCAGCAGACAGATCGCGAGTGGCAGCACCCAGAGGGATGCTCTGTCGATACCTGTGACTCCGCTGAAAAAGGTGATCACCATCATCGAAAGAAATACGACAACTAAAAACAGCAGCAGCACCGCAAACAGGCTGCGCCGGAGCAGCACGGCATCCTCCTCTTCAAGCTTCGGAGAAAGCACAATCATCGGTGTATTAATCAGCGCGTTTTGTACGCTTAGAAATAAAAAAAACACGCCCATAAACATCGTATAAAATCCGTAATTTTCCGGAGAGCTGAAATACACAAAGGCGAGACCGATCGTAAAGTTCACGCCGCTCAGCGCCGCCTGGTCCAGAACGGTATAGAAGGCTTTGCCGGAAATGTTTCCGGCAAGCACTTTCTTAAGAAGTTTCACGATAGATTGGCCGTACGTTTTGGTGATTTCCATAATGGTTCAAATCGCTCTCCACCATCATTTCCACCAGCTCCCGGAATCCGACCTCAAGCTCCCAGCCGAGCTTTTCCTTCGCCTTCGTGCAGTCGCCGAGCAGAAGGTCCACCTCCGCCGGCCGTACAAATTTCGGGTCGGTCACGACGTAGTCGCGCCAGTCGAGGCCGACGTACTCGAACGCAATCTCCACCAGCTCCTCCACCGTATGCGTTTCCCCGGTGGATATCACGTAGTCATCGGGTTCATCGCTCTGCAGCATGAGCCACATCGCTTTCACGTAGTCGCCGGCGTAGCCCCAGTCGCGTTTGGCATCGAGGTTGCCCATCCGAAGCTCACTCTGCAGCCCGAGCTTGATGCGGGCAGCGGCGTCGGTTACCTTCCGGGTGACAAATTCCATGCCGCGCCGCGGCGATTCGTGGTTGAATAAAATACCAGCGCACGCGAACATATCAAAGCTTTCCCGGTAGTTGACGGTAATCCAGTGACCGTACGTTTTGGCGACACCGTACGGGCTCCGCGGCCAGAACGGGGTCGTCTCCGTCTGCGGCGTCTCAAGCACCTTGCCGAACATTTCGGAGCTGGATGCCTGATAAAAACGGGCGTCCGGCTTAGCAATACGTACCGCTTCCAGCATGTTCACTACCCCAACGGCAGTAATCTGACTTGTCGCAATCGGCTGTGGCCAGGATGTTGCCACAAATGACTGGGCCGCCAGGTTGTACACCTCGTCCGGCTGCGCCTGCTGCACGGCGCTGATGAGAGAGGACAAATCGGTCAGGTCGCCGTCGATCCATTCAATTCTGTCTCTTACGTGTTCAATGTTTTCAAAGTTCGGTGTGCTCGTTCGGCGCCGGAGGCCGTAGACCGCGTAGCCTTTTTCCAGCAGAAATTCCGCCAGATATGAGCCGTCCTGGCCGGTGACGCCGGTAATGAGGGCAGATTTCGTCATAGAGAAGCAGCTCCTTTGTTTGGTTGTGCCGCGCGGCCGATGTACCAGTCATACGTAGTTTGAAGTCCGTCAGCAAGCGACGTTTTCGCCTGCCAGCCGAGGCTGTTCAGACGGGTGACGTCAGTGCGTTTCCGTAAGGTGCCGTCAGGCTTCGTTGTGTTAAACGTAAAATCTCCCTCGAAGCCGGTGACACGTTTGAGCGTCTCGGCGAGTTCCCGGATGGAGAGGTCCTGGCCGGTGCCGATATTCACCACGTCGGTGCCGTCATACTCGTTCATCAGAAAGACGCACGCATCGGCCAAGTCGTCCGCATATAAAAACTCCCGGCGCGGCTCGCCCGTCCCCCATATTTCCACCGTGGGGTCCCCATTGATTTTCGCTTCGTGGCATTTTCGCATCAGCGCCGGGAGCACGTGCGACGTTTCCAGGTCGAAATTGTCGTTTTTCCCATACAGGTTCGTCGGCATCGCGGCGACAAAGCGGGTACCGTACTGGCGGTTGTAGGACTCGCACATTTTCAGGCCGGCAATTTTGGCGATAGCGTACGGTTCATTCGTTGGCTCAAGCGCGCCGGTCAGGAGAGCGTCCTCTTTAATCGGCTGCTGGGCATGTTTTGGATAAATGCACGTACTGCCTAAAAACAACAGCTTTTTCACGTTGTACTGATAGGCTGCATCGATAACATTTGTCTGAATATATAAGTTATCGCGGATAAAATCCGCCGGATACTCATTATTCGCGGTAATGCCGCCAACCTTCGCGGCTGCTAAAAACACGTAATCTATCGAAGAGGACTGAAAAAAAGCGTCTACATCATTTCGGTTTCGTAAGTCGAGCTCGCTGCTCGTCCGGTACACCAGGTTGGTATATCCTTCCTTCTGCAGCTTCCGCACAATTGCAGAGCCTGCCAGCCCCCGGTGCCCGGCTACATATATACACGCATGTTTTTCCACTGGTGATCCTCTTTTCCTGTAAGATTTTGGCGTTTTGTAATACCTGCATCTATTCAAAACAGATGACTGAAGTCGGAATGCCAATGGTTTGTCTTTTCATCTGCAGCAGCGTTGTATACGCAGCTGCCGCAGTTAATCTGGAGGCATTGAACCTCTCCTCACGCAGCGCTGTTGACGATCAACGTCTAAGGCTTTCAAAAAAGCCCTTAGCACTGCCGAGTGCCTCCATGTGATACCGGTGCAGGAGACATGACCGAATATTTTTGAAAAAAGTTATTTAATGAATTTGGCAGCGGATCCGTTGTGGGCGCGGAGCACATCCTCCCATGTGTCATGAATCCGGACCGTGTCTTCATCGCTGATGTCAATGCCGGTCTGCACCTCTACAATCTCCAGATCAATGGTGGCCCGGAGCGCGTGCTTTGTGCCAGCCGGCAGGTGCACGACATCCCCCGCTTTGATACGGTACATATGATTGTCGACCGCAATCTCTCCTTCTCCGCGCACCACCGTCCATACTTCATCGCGGTTGTGATGGTAGTGAAGCGTCGAATTTTTTCCTCTTTCCAACAGAATCCGTTTTGTAATCATCATCTGGCCGTCCGGGTACTTGGCGTAGTCGAGCACCCGCGACCAGCCCCACAGCCGCTCCTCGTACATCTGCGGGTAGCGGAAGTCCTTGATAAGCTCTTTAATCTGCGAGCTCGACTCTTTGTTGGCGACGATGATGCCGTCGGGACTCGACACAATCACCATGTTGCTCGCATCGATAACCGCGACCGGAATATCGAGCTCGTTGAAGAGGTGTGTGTTAACCGAGCTTTTGGAAATAATGCCTTTCCCGGTCTGGTTGGAGGCCATTTCTTCAGTAAGTGTGTTCCAGGTGCCAAGGTCTTTCCAGTCGCCTTCGTATTTTAGAACGGTGATCTTTTCCGCCTTCTCCACGACCCGGTAGTCAAAGCTGATCTCAGGGATCGTGTGGTACTGGCTTTTAAGCAGCTCGTACTCAAACGGCAGCTTTTCCTCCTCCAGAATCCGGAGCAGGTATCCCATCGTAAAGCCGAATACGCCGCAGTTCCACAGCGCCTGACTTTCAATGAGCTGCTCCGCCGTCGCTTCGTCTGGCTTTTCCGTGAAGGCTTTGACGGTAAAGGCTTTGGTGTCTTCGTTCCACCCGTCCGGAACGATATAGCCGTATTTGGTGGACGGATAGATGGGCTGGACTCCCATCAGGGCCATATCGCTCGAGCCTTCATGAATTAACTGCTCCAAAAGTTCAAAATTTTCAAAAAAAGTAGTGTCTACGAATGCGTCTACCGGAAGCATTACAATCACTTCCTCCGGAAACGCTTTTTCCACAGAAAACAGGTAGCTCGCTGCAAGCGCCACAGCGGCGAATGTATCCCGGCGCTCCGGCTCCATGACGAGCGGAACGTTTTCCCCAATTTGGCGTTTAATCAGGTCCTTCTGTGATTCTGAAGTGGCAATCACCGCCGAGGAAGCCAGGCCGCATGCTTCCAGCTGTCTCCACACCCGCTGGACCATCGACTCCTTTTCGCCGTCCGGCCCGTCCAGCACCTTTAAAAACTGTTTGGATCTCGTGTCGTTGGACAATGGCCACAGCCGTTTTCCCGAACCTCCGGATAACAGGACTAATCGCATCTGCATTCCTCCTTTTTTCCTGAAATTTTGGACAGAATTTCCTTACATTCGTTTAAAAAAAGCACGCTTCTTGTGCAGTGGCCTGGGCGGGTCGACAAACGCCGGTGAACCGACGAGAAGACGCTTCGTATTTTCCTGCAGCTCCCGGGCCTTTTTCAGGCCGAGAACTGCTGCTGTCTGTTCGTAGGCAGGCTTCAGGCGAAAAGGCACACTGTCTGCCTGCGAGGCGATGAAATGAGCCAGGTTTTTCCGCAGGAGCTTCAGGGCGAACCTTTGTCTTTTCCACCCCTGTCTCCCAGCCACCGCCTCAGCGCTTACCTGCGCGAGCGCCCCGTGGGATACAAAATAATAAAGCGGTTCATCCGTTTCTTCGCTGCTCTGCAGCCGCTCCGGATGTGTCATGATCGGAATATAGCCCTCGAGCTGCATCGAGTGAAAGAGCGCTTTGATTTGCATGAAGGTGTCGCTAGTCTGCATTTCCACGAGGACGTAGTTGGTATCTTCGAGCGGCAGCAGCTGCCCGGATAAAAGGTCATCTACCATCTCCTTATACAGCGTAATTTCGTGGCCGCTTTTTACGTGCAGTGGAATACTTTCGGCCCGGAGCTGCATATTAAAATCAAGCACGGCTTCTTTAACCGCCAGGCCGTCGTTGTCATAGACACCCGGCCGGTAATGCGGAGTCGCAAAGACCGTCTGAATATTGTTGGCGGCTGCTTCTTTGGCAATGGCGATGCTTTCACTTACCGCCTCTGGCCCGTGGTCAAGGCCAGGCAGTATGTGCGTGTGTATGTCGATCATACGGCGTTCCCCCAGGTATTTGTTTCGATTCGTTACTTGCGGGGATCGCCTTTACGCCCGGCCGGCGCGGTCCCTCTCCGTTTCCCATTGATACAGAGCCTGCAGCCCTTTGGCAATCGATACCTCCGGGTACCAGCCGTACCGGTTGATTTTTGACGTATCGAGCGTTTTTCTCCGTAATCCCCCGGAGCCAGAGCCTGTGAAAAACACGGCGCCCCTGTAGCCGGTAATCCGCTTGATCAGCATAACGAGCTCCTTCGCGCTCACTTCGCGCTCCGTGCCGATATTGACCGGTCCCTTTTCGTTGTAATGGTTCATCACAAACACACAGCCGGACGCCAGATCTTCGCCATAGATAAGCTCCTGGAAGGCGGGTTCTTTTTCCGGAATCTCCACCTTCGCCTGCCACTGGTCCCGGGCCTGGATGCACCGCTGCATGGCATCGGCCACCATGCCGGACCGCCTGTTCATATCCTCCACCGCGTACATCCGCGGAGCCACCGCAATGTGAAAATTCGTGTTGGACGCCCGGTTGTAGGCCCGGCAGAGAGCGATGCCTTCCCTGGTTACCTGCGTCTGTTCAGCGTATACCTCGTCAATGATGCCCCGCTGCAGAAACGTTTCCTTCAGCGGCTGCGGGGTGTATTTCGGGTACACGTGAATATCACCGACGTACAGCAGCTTTTTCACGTTGTAGCGGGCGGAGGCTTCAAGAACGTTCGCCTGCTGCCAGCGCCTCGCCTGCAGTCCCACTTTTGTATTTGATTCCGCGTATTCATAGCCGTCGGTCATGAACACATATTCAATATTTTCCTCGGCAAAAAACGTATTGACGGCCCGGATACTCTCCATGCCCGTATCGACCCCGCTGCGCACGACCACGTTTTCGTACCCCTGCTTTAATAGGTAGTGATAAATGGCGCTGCCTGCCCGCTCCTGATGATTGGTTACGTAAATCTTCGCCTGTTTATCCAACCCGGCTTCCTCCTTTTATGATACTTTTTCTTTTTGTCTGCCTACGCTGATCAGCACCTGCTCGATATGATTCAGCATTGAAGTCGTCGCGAATGTCACCGTCGTTCCCTCCCCGAGGTAGAACTGCTTGCCCCAGTGCGGAGAGTTTTCCTCCACTTCAATCACATATTCCACCGGCGAGCTTCGCTTTGGATCGGGCGTAATATAGATCGTTTTCCAGTCGATGCCCTTCAGCCGCTCGTGCAGCTCGTCCCAGTATAAGTACTGTTTAATGAGGGACTCCATCTCCCTGTGCAAATAGTAATCTTTATTGATTTTGTAGTAGCGCCGGTTTTTGACCCAGCGGTCGGTAATTAAATTCATGTCATACAGCCTCCGCAGTTCGAGGCGAATAGCATTTGTTGACTCCTTGCATTCGCGCACGAGCTCACGCAGGTACGTTTCTTCCTCTGTCAGATAAAATTTCATTACGAGACGCAGTCTTGTTTTGGATGTTACTAATTGGTGCAAAATTATCTCCCCCTCCATTCCTTCATCTATATCAATGATTGCTTTGCCGGCGGTGTGATCCTCCCCCCGTTCAGCAGCAGGTGCGTATTTTTCTGCATTCGCTCCCATTCCCCCAGCCGCTGCATTCGGACAAACTGCCAGTATGCCTGATCCAGGCAGAACGGCTGGTCATAAGCACTGCACGCGTTCGAGGCCACAAAGTGCACGAGCCGCTTTTTTAAAAAATATTTTGCCCAGCGCCTGTCGCTTCTTCCGTTGCGGCCGAGCAGCGCTCCGGCACTGATCTGCACGGCTGCTCCTTCATTCACGAGCGTCTCAAGGCCCCCATGCCTTTTCTGAAACATCTGCAGCCGCTCCGGCGATGAAAGAATAGGAATGAACCCGTGATTGTACAGTTTTTTGAGCATCTGCCGGACGTACAAAAAGCTGTGTGTTTCATTCATATGAACGAGTACATAATTGGTATGCTCCAGCGGCAGAATCCTTTTTCTTTCCAAATCGGTTTCCATTCCACCGTACAGGGTGACCTCCTGACCTGAGCGGACGCGAACCGGAATCCGGGCTTTCAGGAGCTGAAAATTCAGAAATTTTACCGCCTCCGTTACGAAAACGGCCCCGAAATCGTACGACGGATACCGGTATCTCGGCGTTGCGTAAATAATGCTTACACCGGCCGCTGCTGCCTGCCTGGCCATTTCCAGGCTTTCCTTCATCGTGTTTGGTCCGTGGTCAAAGCCGGGAAGAATATGGGCATGCATCTCAATCATGTACTCACCTCTTTCCTCTCGAGTAAGGCAAACGTCCTATTTGATATTTTTTAGAATATTTTGCCTGTTGCCGTTTCTTTTATATTAATAGTCCAGTATAATTATTAATAGTAATTACCTAGTCATTAATAATCACACAAATGTTAATAGTCATATGACCTTTTCTAGGAATATGGAACCCCGCGCGGGATTGGCACGCTGAAAGGGAGTGGACCTGAATGAACCGCCGCCAGCGAATCTTCATGTATACGATCCAATTCATAGCCATCATCGCAGCCGGACTGTTCGTATACATGGAGTCGCCGGACGAGCGGTGGCTTGCCGCAGTCCTCTGCTGGGTATTTGGTATTATCCAGGTGACCCGGCTCGTGCTTTTATCCATACCACTTGCCCGCTTTTCCTCGGTAACGGTCATCAGCCTCCAGTTCGTCATTGCCTGGGCAGTCCAGGCAATTGCCGGAGGATTTGTGCCCCAGACGCTCTTTTTCGTCCTGATTGCCGAGCTCGGGTACCGGGCGCCGAGGCGCTTCAGCTTTCCGTTTATGCTGTTCTGCTACGCGGGGTTTGTTAGTGCTACAGCCTTTCACGAAGAATTTCCGGCGACTGCCGGTATTGCCTTTGTGCTTCCCCGTTTTATCGAATACGTGCTGTTCTGGGGATTCAGCTATCTGGCCAAGCGTTCCACCGAACAGCGCAATGAGCTGCAGCGGGCTTACGACCGGCTGCGCCTGTATCACCGGGAGATGGAGGACAAGTCCATCATGCAGGAGCGGCTGAAGCTCTCCCGGGACATTCATGACAGCGCCGGCCATTATTTAACCACCTCCATGATGGCGCTTGAAACAGCCAGACGGCTGCTCGAAAAAGGCGAAGTCGAAAAAGCCCGCACCCAGCTGCAGACATCCAAGCACCAGGTGCAGGAAACGATGAAGGAAATCCGGAAAACGGCGCATTCCATGGCACATACCGACGGCTTCATCGATCTTTCGGCTGCGCTTGAAGGACTTCTCGTTTCCACACGCGATACGTCGGATGTACGGATTGAGTGGCAGTTTGATGAGCCGCTGCCCCTACTCCGGGCGGAGCAGGAAATGCTTTTGTACCGGATGCTCCAGGAGGGGCTCACCAACGGCCTCCGTCACGGCGGATGCACATTCTTTTCGTATACACTGTCCACGAAGGTCCCCGGCCAGCTGATTGCCCGGCTCGAAGACAACGGACGCACTGTCACGAAAAACGTGAGCTACGGCTTCGGCCTGCGCGGGCTTTCCGCCCGGGCTGAAGAACTCGGCGGCCTTCTGCGCTTCGAAGCCATTGCGGAAGACAGAAACGGCATGGCGCTCGAGCTGCGCCTGCCGGTCAAGGACCGGAGCCCTTATACACTGTCATAATACGAAACTGATTGACCTGTAAGCTTAGGCACGAGTATATGTATCAGAAGGAGGATCTGCAGATGGAAACCGTTCGGATAGGGATTGTCGATGATCATGCCATTGTCCGGGACGGACTGGCCATGATCATGGAGCTTGAAGAGGATTTGGAAGTGGTCGGTATTGCGAGAAACGGGGCGGAAGCAGAAATGATGCTTACGAACGAGCTTCCGGACGTAGTGATGCTTGATGTGTACTTAGAAGGCAATAACGGCATCGAATGGCTGCCGGATTTTCAACTGACATCGCCGCAGACGAAGTTTATTATGCTCAGCTCCTACGTGGACGCTGAAAACGTCATTCAGGCGCTTGCCAACGGGGCGAAGGGATTTCTCCTGAAGGACTGGGAAAGTGAGGAGCTCGTCCGCTGCGTGCGCCAGGTGGCCCACGGCCAGATGGTGCTTCCGACATCGGTATCGGAGACGCTGAGCGACCAGCTCGCTGCCCGCAACCGGAAGGACGGTGCCCCGCATTTTCAGGAAACCGAGCATACAACCGAATTGTCCCTGCAGGACCGGCGGATCATGGATCTGCTGCTCGCCGGCTACTCCAACCAGGAGATCGCGGATACGCTGTTTTTAACGCTTGGCACCGTCAAAAATTACCTAACCGCCATATACAGGAAAATCGGTGTCCGCAACCGCCGCGAAGCTATTGCCTATTTCCAAAAAAGACACAAACAAACCGGCTCCTGAATTTCAGAAGCCGGTTCGAGCTGGGTGGAATATGATGAAAAAGAAATTTTGGGTCATTAATATACTTATGGTTTTTCTCTTTTTACTCACAAATACTATTTTGTATTTATTTTTCGATTTATATCGTTCAGCTTCAAATATTGCCGTTTTAACTATAGTTGCCATCGCTTTAAGCATCCTCAGCCAATGGAACTACCGGAAACACTATAAACATACAACACGTCCATGATTTGTTTAAGGCCACATCCATGCGTCAATCTGCCAACTGGATAAACTAGCAGTGACCTAAGTTTTTAGAAGATCTTTATTAAACGCGGTTCAGCCACCTTTTGGAGTCTGGCAGTTCCCCATCCTCTCAAAGAAATTAATAATGTGGGAATGGTCCCTTTTCCCGTTTCCGTTCGCAATTTCAGAGTGAAAAATTTCTTTCACCAGGTTCGTAACGGGAAGCGGCACCCCAATCGCGTTCGCTGAGGACTGGATGTTCTTTAAATCTTTATAATTCGTTTCAATGCGGCCGCCCGGCTCAAAGTTTCGCTCGATGATCTGCGGCATTTTCGCTTCCATTACGGCACTGCCTGCCAGACCGCCATGAATAGCTTCAAACAGTTTATTTAAATCAATGCCTGCCTGGCTCGCATACACGCAGGCTTCGGATAAAGCGGCGAGATTTCCGCTGACAATAATTTGATTCGCAAGCTTTGCTGCAGTACCGGTTCCATTTGCCCCGCAATGAACGATGTTTTCTCCCATTGCTTCAAATACGGGCAGCACTTTATTAAATTGGCTTTCATCCCCGCCTGCCATAATGGAGAGTCTGCCTTCAACAGCCATCGGCTCTCCGCCGCTGACAGGAGCGTCGATAAAATGAATATTCATTACTTCCAACTTACTCGCAAATAGTCTCGATTCCTCCGTGGATATCGAGCTCATATCAACGATAATGGTTCCTGGCTTACTTGCTGCAGCCAGCCCTGTTTCTGCAAATAACACCTCGGACACGTGTTTTCCTTCCGGCAGCATCGTGATGATGACGTCACTGTTCTCTGCTGCCTCCTGGCCTGTTTTACACGCCTGGCCGCCTAAAGCTGCCAGTTCGTTGACCGCCTCCGTGTTTAAATCAAAAAGGTACGTCTCAAATCCTTGCTTGATAAGATGCCCGGCCATCGGTTTGCCCATAATGCCTAAGCCAATAAATCCAACCTTCATACGATACGCCTCCATGCAACAGTATTTGAATAAATTCCGGTAATGCTAAATGCTCTCAGCTTCCCTGAATGATCGGGTGGAGGTGTTTGTTGACGTAGCTGCCAAGCTCTTTAATAACTTTACCTGTATCCGGTTCTGCTGCCCCGGTTTCCTCTTCGAGCATCACCCAGCCGTCGTAGCCGCCGTCCTTCAGCACCTGCATGGACCCAACAAAATCAATGTCACCTTCGCCCATTTTCTTCCATTCATGATTTTTGGAAGCTTCTTTAAAGTGCACGTGTTTAATTAACGGCAACGCTTCCCGGAAAATGTCCACCGGATCCATATCGCCGAACATGATATGACCGGCATCCGGCGTATAGCCCATGTATCTTTCATCGAGGCCATCGAAAAGAACTTCATAATCCTCCCGGGATTTCCAGTAGGAGGTTTTATAGGAAATGGGATGAAGCGATGTTATAATGCCGTGCTCCTCCCGTGCACGCTTTCCCAGTTCATTAGCACCCCTGATAATCTCCTGCTGCCTTTGCCGTACATTGTCCCGGCTGGCCCCGACTCTGGACGGTACGTTCATCACAGCTTCCGGAAAGTGCTTTAAGTATTCAAAATAGTAATTTTCTAATTCTTTTTCCTGCTCTGAAGGTTCTCCCCCTTCAAACGCATGCGGGATTGTCAGTGCAGCCAATTGAAGTCCTCTTTTATCAAGCTCTTCCTTGAAGCGCTCCGGCTTATCCCTATATTTTCCAAGCAAAGAAATCTGCATATCCAGGCCTGTCAGCCCGCCATTTTTTACATCATCCATGATCTGGTCCATCATGTCTGCCTCTACATCATAATCCAGCACCCATGTGGAACCCTGGCACCCAAATTTCATGACCATTTTAATGCTCCCCTTCAGTAATTTTTAAATTTAAGGCTTCTGTAATAAAAGTAGAGAATAGAAGCTGCATCGAGGTCGCCCCCGGGTCCTGGTGTCCTATGGAGCGCTCGCCCAGCCGGCTCGACCTGCCTTTTTTGGAGCTCATCTCTTTGGTGGCCTCCATTCCATTTTTCGCCGCCACTGCTGCTTGTTCAAATTTTTGTTCCACCGTTCCCTCTTCACTCTCGAGGACTGCCTGAACAGGATATAAAACATCCATCATCGTTTTATCTCCCGGCTCCGCCTGGCTTCTTTCCTGCACGCCACGGATAAATTCAATCCAAAACTGACTCATATCTTCCATGGAAAGCTCAGTTTTATTTTTAATTGCCCTCGCCCCGGCCATAAAGCCCGACGCATAGAGCGGCCCTACTGATGACCCCACCGCGCTTAAAAAGGAGCGCCCTGCCATCATGGCGATTTTGCCGCAATCTGTTTCGTCCGCCAGCTTTGAATGAATGGCCTCCTGCACGGCTTTCCAGCCGATACTCATCGTGATACCGTGATCGCCGTCTCCAAGCGCCCGGTCCAGGTCACATAAATAGGTTTTGTTTTCTTCCATTACGCTGTGAGCGCTCTCAAAATAATTTTTCCAATCCCCTGTCCTCATGCCGTCATCTCCTCCTGCTTAACTCTGTGTATACATCGGGCACTCGGCCGGAGCATCAATGAATGGTTTTAATTCCTCATCCATTTTTAGAAGCGTGATGGAGCACCCTCCCATTTCCAGGGACGTACAGTAATCTCCTACGTAGGACGTATAAATATTTATTCCTTTTTCATGAAGAATGCTTTCCACCCTGTCATACATGATATAAAGCTCCATCCTGGTCGTGGAGCCGAGCCCGTTAATAAGTACAGACACTTCATCCGTGGATTCAATATCCATTTCATCAATAATATTGTTTAAAATACGCTCAGTGACAACGTTTGAAGTAGCCAGCTTGCTTTTTTCCACGCCCGGCTCCCCGTGGTGGCCAAGGCCGATTTCCATTTCATCCTCTTCGAGACTGAAGCTTGGCTGCCCGGTTTGCGGAAGTGAGCACGGAGAGAGGCCGACGCCCATGGAGCCTACATTCTGGTTCGCCTTTTCGGTTATACGGTACACCTCGTCGAGCGAAAGACCTTCCTCGGCTGCTGCTCCGGCTATCTTCGTCACAAAGAATTCCCCGGCGATCCCTCTTCGTTTTTCCGCTTCCTCCCTTGGCGCTGAAGCAATATCATCCTTTACGATGACCTGCTTTATTTCTATGTTTTCCTCCATGTCTGCAATATCCGCTGCCATTCCGAAGTTCATAATATCTCCCTGATAGTTCCCGTATAAAAGCAGGGCGCCCTGGTTGGTGTTCGTTGCTTTTATTGCCTCTACGATTGGATCCGGAGGCGGAGAAGAAAAGATATTGCCTACCGCGACGCCGTCCGCCATTCCCTTGCCTACATATCCCATGAAGGCTGGTTCATGGCCGGAGCCTCCTCCAATAATTAAACTGACCTTCTGCTTCAGGCCGGCATCCGTACGGACGATCGTTCTCGGGTGGGCCTCTACTCCTCTCACAAGATGAGAATGCGCTTTCAAATAACCGTTCAGCATTTCTTCGACGACGACGTCTGGATCATTAATTAACTTTTTCACCGTTAAGCCTCCCTATTTATCATTTTTTCATAAATTCTTTTTCTTTTTCCGAAATCTTATTAACCTTCCGCTCTGAATTGCCTCCCTGAAATTCTACGCTTAAATACGTCTCCACAATTTTTTTAGCGTGCTCTGCACCGATGACCTGGGCGCCCATCGTAATAATCTGGGCATTGTTACTTAATTGGGCCCGTTCAGCAGAATAGGCGTCATGACATTGAGCAGCTCGAATGCCCGGAACTTTGTTAGCTGAGATAGCTACGCCGATACCGGTGCCGCAGATCAAAATACCCCGGTCAGCTTTATTATCGTTAATATCCTCCGCTACTTTAAATGCAACATCCGGATAATCCACTTCTGTACAGTTATAGCACCCATAATCTATGACCTCGTGATTCAGTTCTTCCACATGTTTTTTTATCGTTTCTTTCAAGTCGTAAGCGACATGGTCACTTCCAATAGCTATTTTCACTATTTCCACTCCTCGTTTCTGTTAATAGTTGGTTAAATTTTCACACTTTTATTTTTGTTTGTCAATTTTTATTTTTATTTACTTTCGAATATAATTACTTAAACTAAAATTAATAATATATATTTTGTTAAATATAAACTGATAATTTTTAGGTTCTAATTCTATTTACCTACCTACTAGTTTCTTTTCATATTCTAGCTCTTGACTCAAAAGTCCACTGAGCCGCTAGAATATTAATCTTAAATTGGCAACATGAGATATCAAAAAACAAGCATCTCAGGGCCTTAAGCGCCGAGATGCTTGTTACATTATCTATTGATACTCTTATATTCAATTTCTTATTTTGATCAGCTGACTGGCTGCTTCAGCCACCTTGTCCGGCGTGAAGCCGTACTTTTCAACGACTTCCCCGCCCGGCGCGGATGCCCCGAAGCGGTCAATGCCGTACACGGAGCCGTGGGAGCCGACATACTTGTACCATCCGAAGGACGATCCCATTTCCACGGCCAT